>NZ_JBFCVL010000010.1 GCF_040712075.1 Fodinicurvata sp. EGI_FJ10296 | reverse complement strand
AGCATGCTGATGATCTGCTCATCCGTGAACCGTGATCGCCTCATACGTCCGCCTCCTTCATCGTGACGGACTCTACCAAAAAATGGAGGAGATTCAGGGACTCAGGTCAGCACATCCTTGAACTGACCCTTGGATCTGAACTTCCACGACCGTCTGCAATGCCAGAGTAATCGCATCCAGTTCGTCGGATGGCGGTCGGTATCGCTTCTTCAGTATGCGCGGCTTCAGTCGAATGCTCGGATCGAATGGGCGCGTGATCAGGCTTGAAAACAGGCCGCCGGTGATCAGGAACGGTGTAACGAGCGCAATGCCAACCCCCTGTTCGGCAAGGCCGCAAGCGGCGAAGGAGTGACTGACCAGCACCGCCGGATTGCACCGTGCGCCGGCAGCCCGAAATCCATCATTGATCGCAAGGCTGATCGGCTCGTCGAGCCGAAACGAGATGAACGGATATTGTTCCAGGTCGCGCGGTTGAATACGTGCCTTGTCGGCCAGTGGGTGGTCCGGGAGCATTGCGCACACGACCTCCGTCTCCATCAGATCGACCGTTTCGATGGCCGGATGGCTTTTGGAAAGGTAGATCAGGCCGACATCCAGGACACCGCTGGCGACCTCTTCAATTGTCTGGTTTGTCGGCAAGGCGAAGATGTCGACGCGCGTCTTTGGAAACCGCTTTCGGAAATGAGCCACGGCGCGGGGCACGAGAGTCATCGTGGCGGTAGGAATAGCGCCAATCCTGATGAACGAGGCGGTAGCGTCCTGAAGCTCTTCGGCCAGGATCCGTACCCGCTCGACATCGAAAAGCACCTGTTCTATCGCGTCGGCAAGCGGCTGCATTTCCGCTTTCGGCACCAGGCGGCCGCTGCGGCGGTGGAACAGCTTTACGCCCAGTTGCCGCTCTGCTTCCCCAAGCATCTTGCTGCAGGCCGGCTGCGATATATCCAGGAGTCGAGCGGCTTCACTGACGCTTTCGGTGCGAAGCACGGCTTTGTATACCTCGAGATACCGTAAGTTCAAAATGACCTCCACTCATTGGATTGGCTCGGACGACAGTCAAAATCCATATCGATTTGGTTATGGGTCCATATTGATATCGTAACATAAAATAAAAATCTTGCGCATTCTACAGTATAGAGGGTAGCGTTTTTGAAAATAGCGCTAGCGGCCAAGCTGGCGCCTGCAAGACGGACATGGGTTTCTCTCTCTTCGGTTGTGTATCACGAGTCTGGGATCTGCCTGCCATGCCAAAAGCGCCTGTCATTATCGTTGGAGCCGGTGTCGTCGGGATGGCTACGGCTGTTTTCCTGCGCCGGGACGGGCACGACGTTACCGTAATCGATCCGGCCGGACCGGGCGAGGGGTGCTCCTACGGCAACGCCGGGTCGATCAGCCCGGATATGGTCATTCCCATGGCGATGCCCGGGATGATGACGAAGATCCCGCGATGGCTTTTCGATCCGTTGGGCCCCCTCGCGATCAAACCGCGGTATTTCCCGCGCGCGTTACCGTGGCTGCTGCGATGGATCGAATCTGGCCGCGGGGCCCGCGTCCGGACATTGTCTTCGCACCTGCGCACATTGCACAGGCCGGTTTTCGAGCTCTATCGAGAGCTTCTGGGCAACGCTGCGGAGTCTCACATACGCACCGCCGGTCAGCTTTACGTGTGGCGGGGTTTGGAAGCGACCAGCACCGAACTGCTTTCCGATGCGCTTCGCGAGGTGGCGGGCGTGCACACTGAAGCTGTCGATGCCGGCCAGCTTCGAGAAATGGAACCTGCGTTGGGTGAAGATTTTCGGCGTGGACTCTACTTCCCCGATAATGGCCACACCGCTGATCCCCGTGCGCTGGTCCGCGCGCTGGCTGAGGAATTCGAGCGGGCCGGTGGTGTCATCGCCTCCCGGAAGGCGGAAGGGTTTGAAATCGGTCCCAGCGGTGTCACGGCGGTTCGGACGTCCGACGGGTCCTTGTCAGCATCAGCCGTGGTGATCGCGGCAGGCGCCTTCTCGGCGCCTCTGGCGGCGGCCGTCGGTGCCCGTGTTCCGCTGGAAACCGAACGTGGTTATCATGTGTCACTGCCGGATCCGGGCATCACCGTGAACAACAAGCTCAGCAACCGTGAGCAGATGTTCAGCGTTACTGCCATGGAAAACGGATTGCGGTTCGCCGGAACCGTGGAGATTGCCGGGCTTCATGCACCGCCGGTCGCAGCCAGGACCGACGTGTTGTTGCGCCATGCCAAGGCCATGTTCCCCGGACTTCGGACTGAGGGGTGCGAGGTGTGGATGGGTTTCCGGCCGTCCATGCCCGACAGTTTGCCGGTTATCGGCCGCGCCCCCAGGATCGCGAATGCCTGGCTTGCGTTCGGCCATGGCCATACCGGCATGACCGGTGCCCCCATGACGGGGCGCCTCATCGCCGACATGATCGCGGGCAGGCCAACCGCCGTCGACGCCGCCCCTTACAGTCCGGCTCGATTTGCGATGATCGCGCGCACCGCTCAGCGTCAAGAGGATCGCGCAGAGGACCGTGCAGCATGACGGCGCCGCGCGATACGTCAGGAACTGCCGGTCCTGTGGACGACGATATCTTTGTCCGCCCGATCGACAAACTGACCGGGCCGATTCGAATGGTCGCCGCCGTAGTCGCGGTGGCGTTCGCCCTTTTCCATCTCTACACGGCAACCTTCGGTGTGATGGACGGAATCCGCCAGCGGGTCGTTCACCTGGGTTTTGCGCTGGTGCTGGTCTTTCTGATGAAGCCGGTGTTGAGCGGTATGGTTTCAGCGGGTCCGCGCAGACTGTTCCGGTTCGTGGACCTGTTGTTCATCATTGTCGTCGTCACCGGGTGCGGCTACCTCTTTATCGAAGATGACGCCCTGGACGCCCGCATGGGCCTGGTTTTCACCACCGACATCATCCTGGGCGTGGGGGTGACTATTGCACTGCTGGAGGCGACACGGCGCCTGACAGGCATCGCGCTGCCGCTGGTCGCCATCACGGCTCTCGGTTACGCCTATTTCGGCCCCTATTTGCCGGGTGCCGTGGCCCATCGCGGCTTTACCGTCAGCGACATTACCGTCACGCTATTCCTGACAACCGAAGGCATCTTCGGGCCCCCGCTGGCGGTGTCTGCCACCTACATCATCCTGTTCATCATTCTGGGTGGTGTGCTTCAAGCCAGCGGCGCGGGTCAGTTCTTCTCGGATATCGCGCTCAGTCTGTTTGGCCGGGTGCGTGGCGGTCCCGCAAAGGTATCCGTCGTCGGCAGCAGCCTGTTCGGGATGATCAGCGGCAGCGCCGTTGCGAATGTCAGTGGCACCGGCGTTCTCACGATCCCGTTGATGAAGCGTATCGGATTCGATCGCCGATTTGCCGGCGCGGTCGAAGCCGTCTCGTCCACCGGCGGTCAGCTGATGCCGCCGATCATGGCCTCGGCAGCTTTCGTGATCGCGG
Source organism: Fodinicurvata sp. EGI_FJ10296 (assembly GCF_040712075.1). Lineage (NCBI taxonomy): Bacteria > Pseudomonadati > Pseudomonadota > Alphaproteobacteria > Rhodospirillales > Rhodovibrionaceae > Fodinicurvata > Fodinicurvata sp. EGI_FJ10296. The sequence continues at coordinate 134,597 of NZ_JBFCVL010000010.1, read as the reverse complement.
AGATCCTCGGCATCTCCTACATGGAGGTTGCGGCGGCCGCGGCTATTCCCGCCGCACTCTATTTCGCGGCGCTGTTCGTGGCGATCGATCTGCGCGCCGGAAAACTCGGCATGCGCGGCCAGAGCAAGGCGGAATTGCCGGCCGCCGGCCCGACAATGCGCGACGGCGGCTATCTTCTCATCGTTCCGATCGCTTTGGTCCTGTTGCTGGCGGTCGGCGGCTATTCGCCTATGCGGGCCGCGGTCTACACCATCGGCATCAACCTGCTTCTGTTTCTGTTCCGGGTAACCCTTGCCTCGTCCAGCGATGCCAGAACGATCGGTGTGCTGATGCTGGCAACCGTGCATGCCGTAGCGTGGGTTGCCATAACGTATATCGGCCACTGGCCTGGTCTGGTCGTTTACGCCGCCGGTCTCGTGCTGGCATGGCTGGCAGGACGGCAACCGGACGCGAATCCGGGGCTGCGCATGTCCAGCGACTTCATCGAGAAGGTGATCGTGGCGCTCAGGGACGGCGCGTTGGGTGCGCTGGAAGTGGCGGTGTGCTGTGCCACGGCCGGTATCGTCATCGGCGTCTTCATGCTGACGGGACTGGGGCTCAGATTTTCAGGCATCCTGATCGATATCGCCGGTGGTAATCTGGCACTTCTGCTCGTGCTGACGATGTTCGCGTCGCTTATCCTCGGCATGGGTATGCCGACGATCGGGGCCTACATCATTCTCGCGATCCTCGTGGCGCCCGGCCTGATCGAGCTTGGCGTGAATCCGCTGGCTGCTCATCTCTTCATTTTCTATTTCGGTGTCATCTCCTGCATCACCCCGCCGGTTGCGCTGGCGGCCTACGCGGCTGCGGCGATCTCGGGCGGGTCGGCAATGGGCACGGGGATCACCGCCTGCCGACTGGGAATTGCGGCGTTCATCATCCCGTTCATGATGGTCTACAACAGCGAACTGGTCATGCAGGGCACTTTCCTTGCGATCGTTCTGGCGTCGCTTACCGCTCTGGTCGGCGTTTCCTGCCTGGCCGCCGGACTCGAAGGCTTTGTTCTGGCCCGCGCCAATGCCCTGGAGCGGATCATGCTGGTCTCTGCCGGACTGGTCCTGATCGTGCCTGGCATCTTTTCCGACATGATCGGCATCGCGCTGATCGCCTTCGTCGCGATGACTCAACTGCGCAAACGCGCGGCATTGGCCGCCTCGCCGCCCGGCGGCGCGAAAACCGAACCCTCCCTCCATATCGAAGAGCAACATCCATGACCGCTGTTCCGCAAGAGCCGCCGGCCGGCGCCCGATTTCGCGCCCGATTTCGCGTTGGAATCGATACCGGCGGCACCCATACCGACCTCGTCCTGATCGACAGTGACAACGGCGACCTGATCACATTGAAGGTGCCGAGCACGCTGGACGATCTGACGGTGGGCATTCTGGAGGGCATCGACCTCGCCATTGGTCAAAGCGGCCTTGCCGACGCCGAAATCGAGCGGTTCGTTTACGCGACCACCATGGTGACGAACCTTATCGTCGAGGGGGTTGACGCTCCGGTCGGGCTGATTACGACGGAAGGTTTCCGGGATCTGCTGGAAATCGGGCGGGCCTCGCGCAAGCCGCACATCTATGACATCGACTGGCGCCCGGCCAAACCGCTTGTGCCCAGGCCGTTGCGCCATGGCGTGCGCGAGCGCGTGACCCATGACGGCAGCGTTCTGGCTCCATTGAATGAGGGCGACGCCCGGCAGGCGCTGCGGGACCTGCGCGACGCCGGTTGTACCAGTGTGGCTGTGTGTCTGCTTCATTCCTACGCCAACCCGGTCCATGAGCGGCGCATCGGAGAAATCGCCGAAGCAGAGTTTCCCGAACTCGACATGTCGCTGTCGTCTGCCATCGTCCGCGAGTTTCGCGAATACGAACGGGTCAGCACCACCAGCCTGAACGCCTATGTCAGGCGGCCGCTTCAGAAGCATCTGTCGGGTCTGAGCGCGGCGCTGAAACGCAGAGGCGTGGAAACGCCGATGATCATGCGCGGCAACGGGGGCGTCTCGACATTCGAGGTTGCGTCCCGGACGCCGGTCGGCATCACCCATTCCGGGCCGATGGGCGGTATCATCGGCGGGACGGCGGTCGCTGCCGCCTGCGGTATCTCCGATATCATTACCCTCGATATGGGCGGCACCAGCGCCGATGTTTCGTTGATCAGCAATGGCGATCCGATGCTGACCACCCATGGCAAGGTCGGCGAGTATCCCATTCTCCTGCCGATGCTGGATCTGATCACGATTGGTGCCGGCGGCGGATCGGTCGCGTGGGTCGATGCCGGCGGCGCCCTCAGGGTCGGCCCACGCAGCGCCGGCGCCCGCCCGGGCCCCGCATGCTACGGGCGGGGCGGCGTCGAGCCGACGGTAACGGACGCCAATCTCTTCGGCGGAAGGTTGAACCCGGAATACTTCCTGAGCGGCAAGAGCCAGCTCGACAAGGCACTCGCCGAAAAGGCGCTGCGCGAGAAGATCGCCGAGCCGCTGGGCATGGAAATGGGCGAGAGCGCCATCGGCATTCTGTCGATTGCAGAATCCCACATGGTCAACGCCATCAAGCTGATCTCGGTCGATCGTGGTCTCGACCCTCGTGATTTCACCCTCGTCGGCTTTGGCGGCGCGGGGCCGCTGCATACATTGAGGCTTGCCGAGGAACTGGGCATCAGCCGGGTGCTGATTCCGCCGGCGCCGGGCAACCTGTCCTCCATGGGCCTGCTCGCCGCAGACGTCCGTCACGACTTCGCACTGACACGGGTGACGGCTCTCGACGCCGTGCGGCTCGATTCGCTGGTCGCCGGATTCCAGTCGTTGATCGAAGAGGCTGGAACCGCCCTCGATCTGGAGGACGTGCCCAGGGACAGGCGCCTGATCGTGGCCAGCGTCGACCTGCGGTATCAGGGGCAGAACTATGAACTGAACCTGCCGATCGGCGCCGGAACTCTGGACGAGGCGGGCTTCTCCGCCCTGGCGCCGCGATTCCACGACGAACACGAGCGGGCCTATGGGTACCGGCTGGCCGATCGGGGCATCCAACTGGTCAATTTGCGGGTGTCCGCCATAGGCCACGTTCCCAACGCAGGTTGGCCGGATATCGGCAGCGGCAGGGCTGTGCTGGAGCCGATGGCCGAGCGCCCGGTTCTGCTGTCATGGGGCGTGACCGCAAACGTCCCCGTCTATCGCGTGACCGACATCCACACCGACGACGAAATCACGGGGCCGGCGATCGTCGAGTATCCAGGCTCCACCCTGTTCGTGCCGCCGGGATGGGAGGCGACTTGCGACCGAATGCGCAATCTGCATCTGATCAACGCCGCCCCCGGCAAAAAGACCCCCCGGTAACAAGAACCGAGACCGCTCCAATGACCGTAGTTCAGCCATCACCGGCCATGCAGGCCTCGCCCGAAGCCGGTTCCACCGTCGACCCGGTGACGCAGGAGATCGTCCGCAACGCGATGAAATCGATCGCCGAGCGGGTGACGCGCCGCATGATCCGTGCCGCCAATTCCTTCATCGTCAAGGAGATGGAGGACTGCTCGGCATCGTTGCTCGATGCGCGCGGCCAGCTCATCGCCGAAGAAGCCGGTCCGCCGATCCAGCTCAACACGGTTGGCGTCTGCCTCAAGACGATCCTGGAGCACTGTATTCCCGCCTCGGAATGGAAGCCGGGCGACGTTGTCGTCACCAACGATCCGTTTGCGGGAGACGGCTCGCTCGCGGCCACCCACAGCAACGACTATCTGGCCTTCAGCCCGATCTTCTTCGACAATGAACTGGTCGCCTTCGCCGGACTCATGGTTCACCACATGGATATCGGCGCGATGAACATGGGGTCGCGCGGGTGGGGCGTCGACATCTACCAGGAAGGCCTGCGCGTCCCCCCGATGAAGCTCGTCGACGGCGGCCGTCTGGAACAGAAGGTCATGGATGTCATCCTGACCAACACACGGGTTCGCGACATCCTGGAAAACGATCTGATCGCGCAGTTCGCCAGTGTCCAGGTGGCGGTGAACGAGGTTGACGGACTTTTCCGGAAGTACGGCAAACCCGTCATGCTTGGCTGCTTCAACGCGATGATGGATTATTCCGAGCGCCGCACCCGCGCCGAACTGGAGCGCATTCCGGACGGGACTTATACCCACGAAGAGCCGGTGCTCGACGACGGCGCCAAGGGCGGTCCGTTCTGGCTGCGGGCGACGATCACCAAAAAGGGCGGCGATGTCACCATCGACCTCACGGGAACAGACCCGCAGATCGCGGGGCCGATCAACTGTCCGCTCGCGACCACGACGGCGGCGATTTACTATGCCATGCGCTGCATCACGGATCCGACAATTTCGGGCACCGAAGGCTGCAAGCGGCCGGTCAGGATCATTGCGCCCGAAGGCACCCTGGTCAATGCGCAGTCACCGGCGGCGGTCATGCAGCGCATGGTCGTCTGTCACAGTCTGGTCGACCTTATCATGGGGGCATTTGCCACCGTCGTTCCAGAGCGTGTAATGGGCGATAGCTGCGGCTGCTTGTATAACTATTCGATCTGCGACGATCCCGACACCGGCCGACGGACCATGTTCGGCGAGGTCGTGCCCGGCGGTCTTGGCGCGAATGATCGGTTCGATGGCATCGATGCCATGGCCTGTCACGTCACCAATTGCCATGTTCCGCCGATCGAGGCGATGGAGATCGAGCAGCCGGTGCTCTATCTCCGTCGGGAGTTGCGGTCGGGCTCCGGCGGCGCCGGACGCCGCCGCGGCGGCACCGGCTATGTTCTCGCCTATAAAATTCTTGGCGGACGTCCGCAGTTGCACCGGACGTCCCAGAAATCACGTTCGCTGCCCCAGGGCGTTGGCGGTGGCTTGCCGGGCGACGGCGGGCGCTGGGTCATCAACGAGGGGACGGACAAGGAGCGGACGCTGCCTTACGCCATCGGCGATATCGAGGCGCTGGAGACCGGCGACACCGTTACGCACTACACCCCCGGTGGCGGCGGGTTCGGCGATCCCCACGATCGTGCGCCGGAAAGCGTCCAGCGCGATGTCCGGTTCGGCTTCGTAACGCGTGAGGAAGCCCAGCGGCTATACGGCGTCACCCTGGATCCGGCGACGCTGGAAATCACCAAGACGGCTCAATGAGAGAGCCGCCAACAATACAACAACCGAATGGAGGAGGTTACAGAGATGAGTGCTTTGAAAAAGATGATCGGCGCGGGTGCCCTTGCCCTCGCGCTCGGCGCCACGAGCGTCCCGGCGCAATCGCAGACTTTTCTGACCATCGGCGGCGGGTCGAGCGGCGGCGCGTTCTTCATAATTTCGGCCGGTATGGCGCGTTTGATCGAGCAGCATAATCCGGAATTGAGCGTTACATCGCGCGCAACGTCCGCCACGATCGAAAACACCCGCCTGCTTGGAAACGAACAGGTCGAATTCGCACTTGCAGCCGATAACGGGCCCTGGGCGGCAGCCAACTCCGCCGAACCCTTTGCCGACGAGCATTACGACAATATCCGCTATATCGGTGCCGGATACACGTCGCCGTTCCATCTGGTCGTCCTTGATGAAAGCGAGATTGAAACCATCGACGATTTTGCCGGTCATCGCGTCGGCATCCTGGCAGGGATGACGGCTCAGGACTGGTTTCCGCGCATCGCCGAGGTTTACGGCGTCGACGGAGAATACGAAACATTCACCCTGCGTGCCGCCGAACTTTTCGACTCATTGCGGGACGGCAACATAGACGTCGCCATCTATTCCGGCTCGGCGCCCACGGCTTCCATCACCGATCTTGCAACCACTCATTCGGTCCGGTTCATCCCGATCGCACCGGAAAAGGCGCAGGAAGTTGCCGAAACACATCCGTTCTTCTTCGAATATCCGATCGAAGGCGGCATCTATCCCGGCACCGATGAAGACGTCCCGTCGATCGGGAACGCGATCCTTTTTGTCACCCATACCGGGGTTGAGGACGACGTAGTCTATGCGGTGACCAGGACGCTGATGGAGAACACCGAAGAGCTTCGCGCGATCCACCCCAACGCAGCGGCGTTCAATCTGGACAATGTCGGCCGGGCCATGGTCGTACCCGTCCATCCGGGCGCCCAACGGTATTACGACGAAATCGGGCTCGATCTGACGGCCAATCAATAACGGCCAAATCGACAACAGTCCGGCGGTGGCTTTACGGAGCCACCGCCCTTTTTTCGTCCGTTTCAGATTTCGTTCAGGACGGCGTCCAGTTCCGTCAACAACTGATCGGCGTTCGCCTCGGAGAACACCAGCGGCGGCCGGATCTTCAGCGTGTTGGCGTTGAATCCGGTCGCCGATATCAGGACACGACGCTCGCGCAGGCCGTTGACCGCCGCCAGCGCAGTGGCGGCATCGGGCTCCTTGCTCGACCGATCCTTGACCAGTTCGACACCGGTATAGAGACCCGCGCCGCGCACATCCCCGATCCGGTCGTGCTTTCTGGCGAGGTCGGACATGCCGTTGCGGATGACGGTCCCGACCCTCACCGCGTTTTCCAGCAAACCCTCGTCACGGATTACATCGAGGGTCGCCTGTGCGGCCGCCATCGCGACGCTGTTGCCGCCAAAGGTATTGAAGTAGCGCATGTCGTGGCCGAAGGTCTCGACAACCTCCGGCGCGACCGCGACACCGGCAACGGGATAGCCATTACCCATGGGCTTGCCCATGGTGACGATGTCGGGGTCGACCCCGTGCCGTTGATATCCCCAGAAATCTGACCCCATACGCCCGAAGCCCGATTGCACCTCGTCGGCGATGAACAGGCCACCGGCCTTGCGCACGACCTCGGCAACCGGTCCCAACACCGTCGTCGGATCGGAAAACACGCCGTCCGACGAGAAGGCCGAATCCACGATGAACGCCGCCAGCCCGTCGCCACGCCGCTGAAGATCCTCGATCTGTGCCGCGACATGGCCGGCCATCCACCCGCCGATGTCATTTGAGTCGACGCGGTAAGAATCGGGTGCCGGGACACGGCGGACATAAGCGCCGAGCGGTGAATTCTCTCCCATCGATGGCGAGAAGCCCGCCGTCAGTTCGGAATTGCCGTGATAGGCTTCCGAGGTCACGATGATGCCCTGCTTGCCGGTATAATGCTTGGCGATACGGAGCGCGAGATCGTTGGCTTCCGATCCTGTACACGTGAACATCGCGTGCTCGATGCGGCCGCCGAAGGTCCCGAGCAGGTCTTCAGCGTAGTCCAGGATGCCTTCCTGGATGTAGCGCGTGTGCGTGCACAGGGTCTGCATCTGGCGTGTCACGGCCTCGACGACGCGGGGATGGCAGTGGCCGATCGGGACAACATTGTTGTAGGCGTCCAGATACTCCGCCCCGTCCGCGTCGTACAGCATCACCCCCGAGCCACGGCTGATCTCGACCGGGTTCCTGTAGAACAGGCGATAAGCCGGGCCGAGCAGACGCATCCGACGCTGGATCTGCGCGCTGGTCCGTTCGCGGAGTTCATGGAGCGTGGCGGGGTCAAATCCATTGACCATTCTGCCGCGGCGGCTGGGTGTGGCGGCGTTTCTCACGACAGTCCCTTTCGTTCAGCAGGCCCCGCATTCCGACAGTAGCGTTGCCGATACCTCATCTGCCGATCGCTGCAGGAACCAGTCCAGCTGCGGCCAGCCCTGAGGCGTGTTGCGTGTGATATAGGTCGCGTTATCAGGGAAGAGCTTTGCGCGCCACGTTGTCAACAGGGTGCGCGCTATGACGCGTCCCATCACGAGGTGCGGGATCAGCTCGACTTCTTCTTCCGTCAGGTCGGCGACGGTCAGGTATCCCCGCAGGACATCGCGTCCGTCCTTGAACAGATCATCCAGATTCTGCGACGGCAGTTGATTGAGCAGTGCCGTCGAGACATCGACGGCGATCGCCGTGTGGACGATATCGCCGAAATCGATGATCCCGGTGACGAAGTCCTCGGAGCCGTGATTGACGACGATGTTCGATTTGCTGAAATCATTGTGCAGGACCTGGCATCGGCAGGCGTCGATCCGATCGCTGAAGGCCGCGAAACGGTCCAGTCCGGCCTGGAGCTTATTGCGGCCTTCGCGGTCGTCGATCGCGTCCACGAGATGTTCGAGCCTGAGCAGGTGGCGGACATCCCAGGCAAGGTCCCGGCCGGCGGCTGGATGGCTGAAAACGGCCATGGCCAGCCGCAATGCAGCCAATGCCTTTCCGATTTTCTCACGCTCATCCGCGGTACACGACGTTTCGCTGAGAATCGTTCCTTCGAGGTAGGAGAGCAACCTGATGTCGCGTTGCTGACCGGCACGGTCGCGATACATGAAATGGGTCTCGTCCCGCACCGTGGGGATGACGCGCGGGACAGGCAGGCCGCTGCGTTCCGGCGCGATATGGCGCAGCAGATCGAGCTGGAGTTCGATCTCCGCCACATCCTCCGCCGGATTCGCGCATTTCAGAATGTAACGTCGGCCGTTGCCGCACGCCACGCGGAAGGTGTCGTCCTTCTCGGTCGCCAGCCTGGTCAGGCTGCCGCTCAATTGGTAGCGGTCGGCCAGCAGGGCTGCGGCCTCGTTCTCGTCCATATTGACGAATGCGGCAGCCAGCCCGCCGGCCTGGACGAAGTCCTCTGCTGCCGTCATACCGTTTCGCCACGGGCCGGTGTCCCGGCGACGGTTTGCAGAACAGGCAGCGGTAGTCGTTTCATCGCCGAATATCCCATCTTCTCCGACCGCGTCATCACTTCGCGCCGAGACCCTAACGCACTCCGATCTTCAAGCCCATGACGCGGGGAAGCGATGCCGCAGCGCGTGCAAGCAGCGGCGCCCTGATCTGCCGATCCTCGGCATCCTCGCGGGTCATGATGCCCCACCGCACGAGGTTTCCACCCAGATAGCGCAGTGGCTCGGGCGGAAGGCTCGGCAGCGGCCGCGTGCAAAAGGGCAGGGCGCTCCAAGAATCCCTGGCGTTCAGTATCAGCGACGTCAGGCACTGGCCTGCGATGTATGACGGATTGACGCCGTGACCGGAGAATCCGCAGGCGTAGTGGATTCTGGTGCCGGCGAAAGTGCGGAAGAACGGCAGGCGGTCTGCCGCAACATCGATCGCACCGCCCCAGGCCGAAGCAATGCCGACCTCGGAAAGGGCGGGCAATAGCCGCCGGATACCGCCTCGCGCCCGTTCGATCGAACGAGCGTCATTCGACATTGCATCGCCGCCGTCGCGGCCGCCATAGGCAATCGGGCCTGACCCGGAACCCATCAGCACGCGCCCGTCCTGCGTCTTGCGGTAATAGTGAATGAACATCCGCAAATCCGAAAGACCGACACCGTTGTTCCATCCGGTCTCGTCGATTTCTTCGGGCGCGGGATCGGTCATTACGGCATAGGATGAAAACACGGAGACATGGTCCCGGATCCCGCGAAGTCCGGCGAGGCCGGTATTGGCGGCGAGCACGATGTCGCGGGAAACGACGGCGCCACCTGCTGTTTCCACGCGCCCGGGAGAGCCGGCAGAGACCTTTGTGACGGCACTCTTCTCGAAAATTCTCACACCCCGGGCAAGGGCTTCCTGCTTGAGCGCCATCACCAGCCTTGCCGGATGAAGATTGGCGCCTTCGGGAAAGAAAACCGCTTTGCGGTAATCCGAAACGCCGCAGATGGCCTGAATGGCATCCCGATCGAGCGGTACCGCCGTGTCCGGTACGCCCAGGCGCTCGGCGGTGCGGACAATGGTTTCCAGCGATTTGTCCTGAGCCGGCGAGGTCGACACTTTCGCATGGCCGTCTTCCCGCCACCAGACATCGACACCGCATGACGTCACGAAATCCCGGATGCCGTCCTGGGCTGCCGATGAGGCGCGGCAGACCGCCAAGGCATCGTCGGCACCGAGATTGCCGACAAGTCCGGGAAGTGCGCCCCAATAGCCATGGCATTTGCCGCCGTTCATGCCGCTGGCCCCGCTGCCGCAAACATCGGCTTCGAGGATGACGACCTTGACGTCCGGTGCGCGGTCGCTCAGCGCCAGGGCGGTCCAAAGGCCGGTAAATCCGCCGCCGACGATTGTGACGTCCGCCGTGATTTCACCGGTGAGAGGGCTGGATGGCCCCGGCGCAACGGCCCCGTTGGCCTGGGTATCCTGTAGCGCATCCTGGAACCACCAGGATCGGCTTCGACCAGCCACAGGCGCCTTCAGTTCGACCACGTTCACGCGACCATTCCCCTTCACCGCGACGGCCGCAGCAGAGAAAACGGGCGCCGCAGCAGATTATGAAAGGTCGCGAGACCAAGATTAATTGTCAACATTTAATTGTTGCAAGGCCCGCCGGAGTGTGGCGTCATTGCGGCACCGATCCATGGAGGTCACTTTGCCAGTGCATGCCGAAGCTCGACCGGAAACCGGAAAATCCCAATCGCCGGAACAGTCAAGGGTTGTCGAAGACGCCGAGGGGGGACTCGTCCGGCGTTTGTCGACACTGTCGCCATTCTGGCTGTATCTGACCTCGACGCTCGCGATCGGTTTTTCCACATTTCATATTTATACGGCGTTCTTCGGCACTCTGGAGGGCATCATTCAGCGCGTGACCCATTTGGGCATCGCGCTGGTCCTGACCTTCCTTCTGCGTCCGTTCCTGTCGAAACATGCCAAGTCGCGGCCAAGCCTGATGGACATCGCCTGGGCGGCCGTTTGCATTGGTGCCACAGTGTATCTTATCCGCGAAAACGCGGAACTTCCGTTCCGAATGGGCCTGATCTACACGGCGGACCTGATTTTCGGCGGCCTCATGATCATCGCGGTTTTCGAGGCAGCCCGGCGATTGGTCGGAGTGGCGTTGCCGATCGTGGCGGGGGTCACGATTGCTTACGCCTGGCTCGGGCCCTACCTGCCGTCGGTCATCGCTCATCGCGGATTCAGCTTCAAGCAGATCATCCACACGCTTTACCTGACCACCGAGGGGCTGTTCGGCATACCGATCCAGGTCAGTTCCTCGTTCATCGTCCTTTTCATTATCCTTGGCGCGTTGTTGAAGGTGTCCGGTGCCGGGCAGTTCTTCACCGATCTTGCTTACGGCTTCTTCGGGCGAACGAGAGGCGGGCCGGCAAAGGTCGCAATTGCGGGCAGCAGTCTGTTCGGCATGGTGAGCGGCAGCGCCATCGCGAATGTTACGGCCACGGGAATTTTCACCATTCCATTGATGAAACGCAGCGGGTTCGACGCGCGGTTCTCCGGCGCGGTAGAGTCGGTCTCTTCAACGGGCGGTCAACTCGTCCCACCGATCATGGGCGCTGCGGCATTCCTCATTGCCGAAATTCTCGGCATTTCCTATCTCGATGTCGCCGTCGCCGCGGCGATACCGGCTTTGCTCTACTACGCGACCTTGTTCGTGGCGGTCGATCTTCGGGCCGCCAAGATCGGCCTGAGGGGCACCCCCCGCGACCAGCTGCCCGATCCCGTAGCGGTGCTCCTGAACGGAGGGTATCTGTTCCTGGTGCCGGTGACGCTGGTCTATCTGCTGGCGGGGCCGCAGTTCTCGCCGCTCAAGGCAGCCGTTTATACCATTGGCGTCAATCTGCTGCTGTTCTTCGGCCGCGAAGTCAGCCTGTTGCCGCGCAAACTGGCGCTCACCATCGGTGTGGCCGTTGCGGCCGGTCATCTGGTGTTCTTGCTGGGGGCGGATCTGTTCGGCGGGCGTGTCGTGGCCTTTTTCTACATCGGTCTTGTGGTCGCCTTGTGGTTTCTCACCCGCCGCCGACGCGATGCCGCCTCGCAATTCGTGCACGGCTATATCGGCCGCTGCGGCATCGGCTTGCGTGAAGGCGCCATGGCCGCGCTCGAAGTGGCGGCCGCTTGTGCGATGTCGGGGATCATCATCGGCATGTTCATGCTGACCGGTCTCGGCCTTCGCCTGTCGGGCGTACTGGTCGATCTTTCCGGCGGAAGCCTGCCGGTGCTGTTGATTCTGACGGCGCTGGCCTCGCTCATTCTGGGAATGGGGCTGCCGACGGTGGCCGCTTATATCGTGCTGTCGGTCCTGGTCGCGCCCAGCCTGATCAATATGGGCGTCGTGCCGATTGCCGCCCACCTTTTCATCTTCTATTTCGGGATCATTTCGGCAATCACGCCGCCTGTCGCCCTTGCCGCCTATGCCGCGAGCGCGATATCCGGCGCCAACCCGATGCAAACGGGGCTGACGGCGCTCAAACTCGGGCTGGCCGGCTTCATCATCCCGTTCATGATCATCTACAGCCCGCAACTGCTGATGCAGGGGCAATGGTACGAAATCGTGCTTGCGACATTGACTGCCTTTGTCGGCGCGGCGGCGTTGGCCGCCGGACTGGAAGGGTACCTGATCGCGCGCATGAACCTGATCGAGCGGGCGCTGCTGTGTGTGGCGGGCTTCCTGCTGATCTTCCACGGACTCATGACGGATCTGTCCGGTGGGGCATTGATACTACTGACAATCGTAACTCAGGCCATGAGGGCGCGCAGAAGCGTCGTCTCATTACAATAGTTCACGGCACTGATCGCCAATATGCATCTGAACAGGAAGGATTACTTCAATGAACAAGCAGAAACTTCTCAACGCCGTTGCCGTCGCCGCTATTGCAGGCGCGATCGCGGGAACGGCCGGGCTATCGGCGGCTGATGCCAGAGCCGATGTCCAGATATCCATCGGCGGCGGAAGTTCCGGCGGCCTCTACTACATCACGGCCGCAGGGATGGCGCGGGTCATCGAGCGTCACGCGGACGGAGTCGTCGCCACCGCACAGGTCAGTTCCGGGGGCGCGGAAAACACCCGGCTGATGGAACAGGGATCGCTGGACTGCGGCCTGATGACCGCCGACACTCCCTATGCGGCCTATAATGCTCTGGATCCGTTTCAGGACGAGCAGATGCAGAATATCCGCTACGTCACGCGCGGCTATTCCTCGACGTTGCAGGTGATCGTCAACGCCGACGGCGACGTCGAGACGGTGGCTGATCTACGAGGCAAGCGCGTCGGCCTGGCCGTGGGTCAAACCCCGCGCGTGTGGTTCCCGCCGGTCGCTGCGGCCTATGGGCTCGAAATGACAGAGATCACACCGTTCGTGCTCGGCATCGGCGAATTGATGACGTCCATGCGCGACGACAATATCGATGCGGCCGTCTATTGGGGCGGTGCTCCCACCGGCGCCGTCATGGATCTGGAAGCCGGCAAGGATATCCGCTTTCTGGATATCAGCGCTGAGGCCATCGAAGAAGTCATCGAGAATGAACCCTACATGATCCCGCTGCCGCTGGCCGCCGGTGTCTATGACTCGGTCGAGGAAGAGACGAGCAGCCTGGGCATTCCCAATGTGCTCGTCTGCCGGGCGGATCTCGATGACGAGGTCGTCTATCAGATCACCAGAGCGCTGATGGAACACAATGAAGAGCTGGCCGAGGTGCATCCGCTCGCCGGCCAGTTCGGGCCGGAAAACGCCGGAAAAAGCGTCGTCATCCCCGTCCACGATGGCGCGCTCAGATACTACGAAGAGGCCGGTATCGCCGTCGAAGGCTAAGGCGCCCGTTGTTTTCCAAAACACGCATATGATGCTCAGGAGAGTCCGGAATGCGGGTGGGTATTGAAGTAGGCGGTACGTTTACCGATCTGGTCGCTCTGGATGAAGGGCGGATGAGTGTCGGCAAGGTGCCGAGCGTTCGCGGTCGCCCCGACGAGGGCGCATTGCAGGCGCTCGATGCGGCGAAAATCGATCTCTCCACCGTGGACGAAATCGTCCACGGATCGACCGTCGCCACCAATGCGGTGCTGGAGCGGAAGGGTGGCCGCGTCGCTTTTGTCGTGACTGCCGGCTTCGAGGATCTGCTTTTCCTCCAGCGCCACGACCGTCATCGCATTTACGATCTCTTCTATCAGAAGCCCGTGCCCGTTGTGAAACGGCCGGACATCCTGGGTATCGCGGAACGAGTGTTGAGCACGGGCGCGGTGGAGACCGAACTCGACGAGGCCGAGGCCGAGCGGCGCTTGTGCGGATTCCTCGGCGCCCGGACTTACGACGCCGTCGCCGTCTGCTTGCTGAATTCCTATGCCAATTCGCGACATGAAATGATGATCAGGGAGGTCGTGAACAGGAATTTCCCCGATCTGCCGGTGACGATATCGTCTGATGTCAGCGGCGAGTATCGGGAATATGAGCGGGCGACGACAGCCACTCTTGCAGCCTATGTTCAGCCGGTGATCTCGTCCTATCTGGGCCGGCTGGAAAGCGAATTGACGAAGCGTGGTTTCACCGGCCGCTTTTCGGTGATGCAATCCAACGGCGGCATCGCCCCGGCCGATGCAATGCGCAAGAACGCCATAAGCGCCCTTTTGTCGGGACCGGCAGCCGGCGTCGTCGGCGCATTGCGGCAGGTCGAGCGTTCCGGCTTTTCGAATATCATGACGCTCGACATCGGCGGAACCAGCGCGGATGTCTGCCTGACTACCGACGGCAAGGCGTCGTTATCACCGGAATCGCGGTTGGACGGGCTGCCGATCAAGACGCCCATGCTCGATATCAATACCGTCGGGGCAGGCGGCGGCAGTATCATCTGGATCGACGACGGCGGTGTCCTGCGTGTCGGGCCGGAAAGTGCCGGTTCGAAACCCGGCCCCGCGTGCTATGGCCAGGGCGGCGAGCGTCCGGCGCTGACCGATGCCCATGTCGTGCGCGGCACGATCCGCGCCGACAGCCGCCTCGGCGGCCGAATGACGCTCGACGCCGGTGCCGCGCGAAACGCACTCGATAGTGTCGGAAAGGTCCTCGGTAAGGATGTTCACGAATTCTCCGACAACGCCATTCGTGTTGCCAACGCCAACATCGTCGGGGCTCTGCGCATCATTTCAACCGAACGCGGCCGGGATCCCCGCGATTATGCGCTCGTTCCCTTCGGCGGCGCCGGGCCGCTTCATGCTGCGGAAATCGCCGAGGATCTCGGCATCAATGTCGTTGTCGTGCCGCCCTGTGCCGGCGTGATCTCGGCCTACGGGCTGCTGGTTTCCGATACCGTCCATTTTGAAACCCTGACCCGGAACATACGCGTCGACGCCGAGGCGCCGTCTCAGGTCCGGGATGTCTGCCGCGATCTGCAGCGGCGGTGCGTCGACTACTTCCAGGGTCTGGGGATTACCGGCGATCTTCAATACGACGTGACGATCGAGATGAGGCATGTCGGCCAGGCGTTCGAAATCCCCGCGTCGATCGACGCAAAAGACCTTGATACGCTGACCGAAGAAGACCTGAAGGAGAAGTTCCACGTCGCCCACGAAGAGGCGTACAGCTTCGCGACCACGGGCAACAAGCCGATCGAGATCGTTTCATTCCGGTTCGGCGCCAGCAAAGCCAGCGGTGGACGAGGCCAGGCGATCGGTCAGGTCGATGACAGCGTGGCCCATGATCAGCTAGGTCGCATCGCCTATCGCGGCGGACATGTCGACTGTCGTTTCGTCAACCGCAAGGTTCTCGCCCGAAATACGAGCCTGGAGGGTGCCGCCGTCATCGAGGACAGCACATCGACAGCTTTCGTGCCGCCCGGATGGAGCGCCGTCGTCGACGACGCCGACAACCTCGTCTTACGGAGGCTTTGAGGATGAAGATCGAACCCGTAGACTATGCGGTCATCAGCCAGTCGATGATGGCCGTTGCCCGTGAAATGGGCGCGAAGCTGGTCCGCTCGGCCTATTCCAGCATCGTGCGAGACGCCAAGGATGCCTCGACCGGAATCATGGATGCCTCCGGCGCCGCCGTCGCCCAGAGCGACGAACTCATCCCCATTCTCGTGAATTCCCTGTCGCAGACCTTCCGTGGCTGTGCCGCCTTGTATCCGCCCGAGACGCTTACGCCCGACGATTTCTACATATCCAACCACCCCTATGAGGGCGGACAGCATCTCCAGGATATCTTCGTTTTCCTGCCGATCTTCTTTGACGACAAGCTGGTCGGATTCTCGGCTTCCGTCGCCCATCACCTGGACATCGGGGGTGGTGCACCGGGGCTGAACAACTCCGCCACCGATTTCTATCAGGAAGGTCTCGTCATTCCGCCTTCGCGCTACAGCCTCAGCCGCGATTGGAATGGCGGCATGTTCGAGCGGCTGGTCGCCGCCAATGTCCGGGTTCCGCAACAGACAATCGGCGACATCAATGCACAGATCGCGGCAACGCGCGTCGGCGATCGCCGGGTCAGGGAGCTGTGCCGGAAATACGGCGCCCCGTTGGTTACGGGCGTGATGGACGAGATGATCGGCTATTCCGAGCGCCGGGTCCGTGCTGCGATTTCGGCAGTGCCGGACGGTGTTTATCACGGACGCGATGCCGTGGACGATGACGGTGTCAATGACGAGCCGCTGTATGTCGAAGCAAAGGTGACGGTAAGCGGACAGAATCTGGAGGTCGACTACGAAGGGACCTCGCCGCAGGTCGGCACGAACATGAACGCGCCGATGGCGTCGACCATCTCGTCGACGCTGAGTTGTCTGAAGTCGATCCTGACGGAATACGATGTGCCGTTCAACGAAGGCGCGCGCCGGGCGATCAGCATCAAGGCGCCTCTCGGATCATTGTTGAACCCTCGGCCGCCCGCGCCGGTTCGGGCCCGGATGGAGGCGGCCTACCGGGCCTATGACGCGGTGCTTCAGGCGCTCAGCCAAGCCGTTCCGGAAATGACGATCGCGCCCGGATACGACTCCACGGTCGCAACCTGCCTCAGCCATCTCGGTGAAAACGGCTACCAGGTCTATCTGGAGGTTCACAACGGTGGATACGGCGCTTCGGGCCGCGCCGACGGCTGCGATGCGGTGGCCGGTCCGCTCTCGAACTGCACGAATGTGCCGGTCGAAGCCCTTGACATGAACTTCGATTTCTTCCGGGTGGTCGAATACCGTTTGCGGCCCGATTCCGCCGGGTCCGGCCGGTATCGCGGCGGGCTCGGCTTTGTCAGGACCTACAAGATTCTGCGGGACAACGTTCAGTTCTCGATCTACGCCGACCGCTTCCGGATTCCGGCACAAGGCGCGTTCGGCGGTGAGCCGGGACAGTGCGGAAAATGTGAGGTCTTGCGCGGCGACGAGGTGATCAGCGTCTCGTCCAAAGGGTCGATCATGCTGCGGGCCGGCGATCGGCTCGTGCTCAGTACGGGCGGTGGCGGTGGCTACGGCCATGCCAGTGAGCGCGATCCGGCCCATATCCGCGCCGATGCGGAAACCGGCCTGGTCACCGCATGACCCGTTTTCCCAGCCCCGCCCCGGAGAAACCAGAATGAAGTTCGCCGAAGGAATATCAGAATATATCGACGCAGCCGTCAGTGCCGTCGGCCCATCCGGGACCAAGACCGGGACGCCGGAAGAACGGCGCTTGCGTTTCGAGAACTACGCCGCGGCCAGCCGGCCGCCGTATCCCGACGGTCTCGTCGTCAGAAACTGGTACGTGCAGGACCAGGGCCGTGAAATTCCAATCCGCATCTATCGCCCCGCCGTCGAAGGGCCGTTGCCGACCCTGCTCTATTTTCATGGTGGCGGCTGGGTAATGGGCAGCCTGGACACCCATGACGGGCTGACGGCGGGCATTGCCCACGCCGCCGGGGTTCAGGTGATTGCGGTGCATTACCGCCGGGCGCCGGAGAACCCGCATCCCGCCGCCGTCATCGACTGCTTCAGGGTTCTGGATTGGGCGCGGGGTGAGGGGCGGCTCCATGGCGTCGACCCGGAGCGTATCGGCATCGCCGGCGACAGCGCGGGCGGACATCTGGTCGCGTCGCTGACGCAGATGGTCAAACGCGAAGGGGTGCCAGGTCTGCGGTATCAGATCATGCTCTATCCGGCGATCGATCCCGACTTTTCGACCAGATCCTACGAGGAAAACGCCCACTCACCGTTCCTGACGACAGAAGACATGCGCTACTACTGGTCGCAGTACATGCCGGGCGGTGATGAAAGTGACCCCGTTTCTTACCCCGCCCGCGCCGAGGACCTGACCGGATTGCCGCCGGCATTGATCATGAATGCCCAGTACGATCCCCTTCGCGACGACGGCATCAACTATGGCCGCAAACTGAGCGCGGCCGGCATTCCGGCGGAAGTCCGGACTGTCGACGGTATGATCCACGGATTCCTGCGCGCACGCTTTGTCTCAAGGCCCGCAATGCAGGAATTCGACGTTCTCTGCGAGCGGATCAGAGCCCACCTTTCCTGAGATACAGTCAAACGCTGTCCCAACCATCAACATGGAGTTCCCCTGTGAAACGCATCGATTCAAACGCCCGACTGAGCAAGGCCGTCATCGCCAATGGCTTCGTTTTCATGTCGGGCTTTACCGCCGCCGATAAGGAACAGGATGTATCGGGCCAGACGAACGATATTCTGCAGCAGATCGACAAATACCTGCAGGAAGCCGGGACGGACAAACGCCATCTGGTCAGCGTCAACATCTGGCTGAAAGACATCGGCGATTTTGCGCCAATGAACGAAGCCTGGGAAAATTGGGTCGACCCCGATGCGACACCGGCGCGCGCCACTGTGCAGTCCAGCCTTGCGCGTCCCGAAATTTTGGTTGAAATGATGGCGCAGGCGGTTCTTCCGGGGTCCGGCACCTAACCTCGACGGGATGCCGGAGCCGCCAGCGGGGCGAGGATTGACGGCAAATCGACCAGGAGGAGGTGAGCGGGATGCCGACAAATGCGGCCAAGGGAAAAATCAGCCGCCAGTCTCTCGGAAAACAGGCCGTCGATCACCTTCGCGGACAGATTTTGTCCGGTCACCTGGCGTCGGGCGAACGCCTGGTGGAGACGGCGATCGCCGAGGAAGTCGGGCTGAGCCGGAGCACCATTCGCGGGGCGCTTGCCGAATTGGCTCATGAGGGGCTGGTGACCCAGGTCGCCTATACCAAATGGATGGTCTCCGAACTCACGGCTGAGGCTGCGTGGGATCTCTATACCCTTCGCAGTGCGCTTGAGGGGCTGGCGGTGCGGCTGGCGGCGTCTCAGGTTACGGCGGAGCACATAGAGCGTATTCGCAAGGCGCAGCGAAACCTTGAGAAAGCCGCACGCAAGGACGACAAGGCCGCGTTGGCGGAAGCCGATTTTGCGCTGCATGAATTGTTGATCGAACTTTCGGGCAATGCCCAATTGATGAAGCATTACCGGTTGATCGAGCAGCAGGTCCGGCTGCTGATCGCATCCTCCAACTCGCTGATAGCTGCGGCTGCGGATGTCGTGGCGCAGCACAAACCCATCGTCGATGCCATTTGTGCCGGTGACGAAGACGCCGCCGAGGCCCTGATGCGAGAGCACAGCCTCGGCGAGGGACGGCGTCTCGTCGACCACATCCGTGCAACGACGAGCGATGGCCATCCCCCCCACCCCACCGAGGAAGCGGTCACTCGAAGCCGCGTCACCAACGGAACGTGACCTGATGAATATCCTGATTTTCACACCGGGTGGCCAGGAGGCGCGCCGTTATCGACAGCTTTGCGCCGAGGCCTTGCCCGCCGCCACGATCAATGCGGCATCCTCCGCCGAAGAAGCTGAGCCCTTTGCCGGGCAGGCCGAGATCCTGGTCGGCTGGAAATTCCCTGACAGCATCTTCCAAAAGGCACGATCGCTGCGATGGATCCACAAGCTTGGCGCCGGCGTCGACGATGTGGCCTTTCGCGGCGACCTGCCCACCGACATCGTGCTTACACGAAACGAGGGCGCCGCCCTCGCGCCCAGAATGGTCGAATACGTCGTTGCGGCGGTATTTGCCTTGAGTCAGCGCCTGCATCTGTGCATGCGCAACCAGCAGCGCCGCGCCTGGAAGCCGGTTCGAACCGATCTCACCACCGATAAAGTCGTTGGCGTGGCAGGACTTGGCGATATCGGCAGTCTTGTCGCCCGCCGGATGACCGAAAACGGGATGCGGGTCGTCGGATGGCGCCGATCGACCCTTCGCGACGTGCCCTTCGTCGACCATGTCTATTGCGGGGATGAGGAGTTCGACGATTTTCTGAGCGTCACGGACTTTCTTGTGTCCGTGCTGCCGGCGACACCGCAAACCCGTCATCTGTTCAATGCCGATACCTTCGCCACGATGAAGCGCACCGCCTGCTTCATCAATATCGGGCGCGGCACCAGTGTCGACGAGGTGGCGCTGGCTCATGCGTTGCGAACCGGTGTTATAAACGGCGCCGTGCTCGATGTCTTCGAGCAGGAGCCACTGTCCCCGGACAGTGAACTCTGGGACCTGGAGAACCTGATCATTACGCCGCATATGTCCGGCCCGATCATTCCGGAGGACGCAGTGCCGGTATTTCTGGAGAATGTCAGGCGGTTCGCCGCCGGCGAAAAACTCCTGAAGCAGATCGACCGGACGCGGGGCTACTGAACCGCCGGCAAGTGTGCGTCCCTATCCGCCGGTAAACCGCTCCGGCCGGTAAGGGGCGATGTCGATGGCGGTGGGTTCGTTGTTGATGATTTCCGAGACCAACCGGCCCGTCATCGCCGCGCCGGTAATGCCCAGATGCCCATGGCCGAATGCGAAGACGACCGAGGGGGCGGTGGGGCACGGGCCGATGACGGGGATGCTGTCCGGCAGCGATGGGCGGCGTCCCATCCACACGCTGGACTCGTCGCCGCGCAGGTCGGGGAACATGGCCCTTGCGTGGTGAAGCAGGGATTGAGCGCGTCTATAGTCGGGCGGCGCGTCGACGCCCGCGATCTCCACCGTGCCCGCAACCCGCATGCCGTCGCTCATGGGGCTGACGATGAAGCCCCGATCCGCATTCATGATCGGACGACGGACAAGTGCGGCGTCATGGGGCAGCATGACGTGATATCCGCGCTCGGTTTCCAGCGGAATACGAACGCCGAGCCGTTTGGCGATCCGCGCCGACCATGCGCCCGCCGCCAGAACCGCGCGGGCGGCATCGATGCTCCGGCCGTCGTCCAGGTGGACCGTGACCGTGCCGTAGTCGTGTGGCCGGATGTCGGCAACGTGCCCTCGCTCTACCTTGCCTCCCTCGGCCAGATATTGCTCGATCATGGTTTCGACGAGCGACAGCGGTTGAATCGTATGGCCGTTGTTCGGCAGAAACAGCCCACGCGCGAATATGGGCGCGAGACCCGGCTCGTACTGACGGATTTCTTCGGGCCTCAGCCAATGGCATTCGATTCCATGCCGTGCCCTGAGTTGGTGACCGACGGTTTCCGACTTCGAGGGGGTGTCGGATTCCCACACATAAAGCTGCCCCTGACGGCGGAACAATGTCTGGAACGCCGATGCGCCCAGAAGCATTTCATACTCGTTGAAGGCTGTGCCGACGAGCGGCCTCAAACCGTCGGATGCTCGATCGACGGCCGCCATCCGGCTCGCGGCCACCCACCGCATCAGCCATGGCGCCGCTTGAGGCAGATAGCGCCAGCGCACGAACAAGGGACCGAGCGGATCGATCAGCCATTTCGGAACCTGCTGGAACATTCCCGGCAGCGCGATCGGCGCGACGGATCCGGGCGAGATGGCGCCCGCATTGCCGAATGAGCAGCCATGACCGGGGGGCTGAGAGTCGACGATCGTCGTCTCGAACCCCTTGCGCCTCAAGTTCAGGGCCGTGGCGGCGCCGACGGCTCCGGCGCCTATGATGACGATCTGACGCAAAGGCGAGGCCTCCGGCGCTGACGAAAATCCTGACATTGGAAGACCTGGTATATATGATGGGGTGATTACCAGCCGATGGCATAGCCCACGCGGCGTGGGTCGGATGCGCCATCGATCCGACCGCTGTCCCGGTTGCCGTCGATCATGGAAACGCTGCCTGCCAGCCAGGTATAGTCCGGCCAGCGTTCAACCTTGTGTCCCAGATCCGAAAGCCGGTCGCAGACGTCTTGCGCAATGCGGCTTTCGATCCGCAATACGCCCGGTTCGGATTTATGCGGCGTGAATGACGACGGGAAGGAATACGAAGCGACACGCGGCAATTCAACCGACGTCTGCAGATCGTTGCCGAAGACGGCGAAATTCAGAAAAGCCTGAAGCATCGCCTGAGTCTGCACGTCGCCGCCGGGCGAACCGAACGGCACCATCCTGTTCCCGTGGACCGCGATTGCCGGATTCGGCGTGAGACGCGGACGCTTGCCGGGTTCCAGAGAGGATGGATGATCCGCCTCGAGCCACGACTGCTGGCCACGGGATGAGACGATGAAGCCGAGGCCCGGAACGACCGGCGCGTTATAGGAGGCATCGCTGGGCGTCGCGGAAAACACGTTGCCGGCCTTGTCGACGACGCAAACGTAGCTCGTGTCCATCGATGAACCGGTGTTGAAGTCCCCGGCGACCAGGCTTTCGCCCTGACCGTCCAGCCCGCCCGGCGGCATGTCCGGGAAGGCGCGCTCAGGGTCGATCATTTTTCTGCGTGCTGTCAGATAGTCGTCGGAAAGCAGCTTCGCCATCGGAACGTCGACGAATTTCGGGTCGCCCAGATAGCGTTCCCGGTCGCCCGCGGCAAGCTTCAACGCCTCGACGATGACATGCAGGTATTCCGGCGAGTTGTGGCCCATGCTCTTGATATCGAAACCCTCGATTATCTTGAGAGCCTGAAGCAGCATCGGACCCTGGCACCACGGGCCGCAACCATGGACTTCCCAATCACTGAACCGGATTTGAGTGGATTTCTCGATCTCAACAGAGAAATTCGCCAGATCGTCTGCGGACAGCAGGCCGCCTTCGGACTGGTGGAAAGCGATGATCTTCTTCGCGATGTCGCCGCGATAAAAGGCATCCCGCGCTGCCTGAAGTCCGGCCAGTCGCCCGCCCTTTGCCGCTGCGGCCCGGTCTTCATCGGCCAGAAACTGAAGGCTGGACGCGAGATCCGACTGAACGAACTGGTCGCCGATCGCCGGTACCCGGCCATTGGGCAGATAGATTTCCCTGTTTGTGGGGAATCGGGAATAGGAGTCACGATACTTTTCGATGCGGTCGGCCATCATCGGGTACATCGGGAAACCCCGGGCAGCGAACTCGATCGCGTAGGCCGCGGTATCCGCAAATCCCATGGTGCCGTATTTTTCCAGTGCCGTGATCCAGGCATCCGGTGCCGCCGGTACCACGGTGCGCTGGACGCCGGCTGGAATAAGTCCGCCCCATTCGATGGCCAGCTGCTCACGCCGCGCGGCGCTGGGCCAGCCACCGAGACCGCTGATGGTGACCATTTCGTCTTTTTCGGCAGAGTACAGGATGATCGGCGCCACGCCCGCGACGCTGACGAATTCGCTCTCCAGAACGCCCAGTGCGATTCCGGCGGCAACGCCGGCGTCGATCGCATTGCCGCCCGCGCGAAGCACTTCCGACCCGGCCATGCTGGCGAGATGATGCCCCGCCGCGACCATGTAGCGATGTCCGGAAATACTCGGGCGACAGTTCAAAGCCGCGCTCATGGTTGCCATACCGGAAAATCCCATTCAAGAGCGGCACGCGCATCAACAAATGCGCGGCCGCTCAACTGCGTTAATTATGCCAGGTATTACTGTTCGATCCAGGGTTCCTCGTCCCAGATTCCCTGCAGATTGTCGTACTGGGTCCGTGCCAGTTGTGCGAATTCCTCGGCATCCAGATAGTAGATCATCTGCCGGTCGCGCTGCGTCAGTTCAATGAATTCCGGATCGGCCAGGGTGGCTTCGATTGCGGTGATGAGCTTTTCACGGACATCGTCCGGCAGGCCGGCCGGTGCCGCAAGGCCGCGCACGGCGCCCCATTCGACATCGTATCCCTGCTCGACAAAGGTCGGCAGATCAGGCGCGAGTTCGAACCGCTCGGCGCCCATGACGCCCAGGACCCGACCCTGGCCTTCTTCATGCATTTGGGCGCCGCCGCCAACAGCGGTCAGGCCGCCGTCGATATGGCCGCCCATGATCTGGTTGCGCATCTCCGCCGCGCCGGGGCCGGGAATGAAGTTGAATCGGACGCCAGCTTCACGTTCGAAGACGAGAAGAGCCAGATGTGCCGCCGAGCCCAGGCCTGCACCGCCCATGGTGACGGATTGCGGCTCCTGGCGAACTTGCTCCACGAGGTCGTCAAGGTCCTCGTAGGGCGTGTCCGTGCCGACGATCAGGCTGTGCGGCTCGGAGGTGAAAGTGCCGAGATAGTCGAAGTCGTCGATCGAATATTCCGCATCGCCGCCGAAAAGGGCCGCAACCATGCCCGGCATCGAGGCCAGGGCGAGAGTGTAGCCATCGGGGTCAGAATTTGCGACTTCCTGCTGCATCAGGGCACTCGATGCGCCGGGCCGGTTGATGACGGCGATGTTCGCGCCGCCAAGATGCTTTTCCAGAAAAGGCTGGACCTGGCGGGCCGTGATATCAACCGGGCCACCGGCGGAGAAGCCGACCATAAGGGAGATCGTGCGATCCGGATATTCTGCCTGGGCATTGCCCGCGCTCATGATCCCGAGGCTGAGGACGGCGGCCCCGGCCAGGAGGTATGGTTTCGATATTTTCATTTTAGTGCTCCCTGTTAAGTGGACATTGATTTGACGGAATTGGTACTGGCTATTGATCGGATTCTGCAAAACTCTAGGGGGAGTAACGGGCCTCACGCGCGCTGCGGTCTGCGAACTTCGCACGCGCCCAACGCCAGACGGGGGTAAGCAGCGCAAGGAGAATGATCGCTATGATGATTTGCGAGATCGAATTGGAGACGAGAATGCTCCAATCACCGCGGGAAATCCGAAGGGCTGTCTTCAGGCTCTGCTCGGCAAGGCCTCCCAGGATTACGCCAAGGACAAGCGGAGCCAGAGGAAAGCCTCTCTTGTTCATGAAGTAGCCGAGCAAGCCAAATCCGAGCATCAGATAGAGATCGAAAGTCGCATTGTTGACCGTGTAGACGCCGAGAACCATCAGTCCGACGATCATCGGTGCGAGGATCGTCTGTGGAATTCGAAGCGCCTGGGCAAATATCCTTGTTGCCACCATGCCGCCGACGACGAAAAGCAGCATCGATGTCAGCAGCATCTGGATCATGAATCCGTACACGATGTCCGGGTTATCGCGGAAAAGTGACGGCCCGGGCTGAAGCCCGTGGACGAGCAGTCCCCCCATGATCAGCGCGGCAATGGAATTACCCGGGACACCCAGCGTAAGGGTCGGGATCAGCGATGCGCCGTTGTCCGAACTGTTGCCGGCTTCGGCCGCGGCGACGCCTTTGGGATTGCCCTTGCCAAATTCGATGGCGTCGTCCTTGCCGACCCGTTTGGCTTCGTTATAAGCGAGAAACGCGGCGATATTGCCGCCGGCCCCCGGCAGAATCCCGATAATGATGCCGATAACGCCGGACTTGAGCCAGGTCGGGATCAGATAACCCAGTCCGCCAAGGGCGGACCCGGAACCTTTCAGCTTGAGCACGTCCTTGGTGATACCGACATTGATGGCGTCCTCCGCCATCCGGAAAACCCGTGGCAGGGCAAACAGCCCCACCAGCACCACGACGATGTTTATGCCGTCGACCAGTTCCAGGCGGCCAAAGGTGAAGCGCATGCGCCCGGTCATCTGATCCATACCGACCGAGGCGATGAAAAGACCCAACGCAGCGGAGATCAGGCCTTTCAAGGGGTCGGCACCCAGAAGAACCGAAATCGTGACGAGGCCGAGGACCGCGACCCAGAAGTATTCGGCCGGACCGAATGCCAGTGTCAGAAGCGACAAAGGTGGCGCCAGCACCATCAAAGCCACGGCCGACAGCATTGCGCCCAGTGCTGATGAATAGCAGGCGATCTTCAGTGCATCCGCCGATTTGCCGGATTGCGACATCGGGAAACCATCGAAGGTCGTCGCCACGGCCGCTGGCGTTCCCGGAATGTTGAGCAGTATCGCCGGAATGGCGCCGCCATAGGTGGAACCGTTGTAGATCCCCGCCATGAGGCCGAGCGCCACCGGTGGGCTGATGCCGAATGTAAACGGAATGAGTACCGCGAGTCCGACTGTCGTGGTCAGTCCCGGCATGGCGCCGACAACAACGCCGGCGAGCGTGCCGACGATCATCGCCGCAAAAATTTCCAGCGTCAGGAGTGATAGAAAGGCGTGGATGAAAATCTCGATCATGATCCGCGCCTAAAATAAAAAATCAATGATAAAGTCGTTGGGCAAGTGCCGGTTCAGCAGAACCACGAACACGAAGTAGGTAAAAATTACAAATCCCAAGGAAGAAATTATCGCCACAACCGGACGTCCGGCCCCAATGCCAAGCACAAATAGAGGAATAAATATAAATGTAGAAATAAAATAGCCAATAGTCGGGAAGATTGCGATGTATGCTAATATCAACCCTAAGCAAACGAAAAACCGGTAGGGGTTTGTGAAGAACGCACCCTCTTCCCTGATTTCTTTTCTTCGAGCTCCGATTCCGATGCCTGCATATGCAAGCGTCCGAAGCAAATATGCGCCGCTCAGTGCCGCCAGTGTCCCCAGCGCCAGACGCGGGAACATAGCGGCCTCTGCTGACAGGCCCTGAGTCTGCTGCCAGCCAAAGCCGGCGAAGGCCATCAGCATAAGGGCTGTCATGATGTCTTTAGCGGTGACACTCAATACGAAAAGCCCCCCAAATCCTTCATCTGCCGAAGAGTTATTGGTATGCGATACCTTTTATTGTATATAGGCTACACGGTTCGCGGGGTGTGTCAAACATTTTGCGACGGTTGTATGAACACCAAGGGCGCGGGGAAACGATGGCCGCTGACAACCCGAAAGAGCCGCCGGAATCGCTGGCGAAATCCGGCGAAAATATAGATGAGAGGCTTTTCGTTGGCGGTCTCGCCAAAGGCCTGAAAATATTGGAGGTATTGGGAGAGCACCGGTCCCCGATGAGCTTGACGGAAATTTCCAGGCAGTCTGGTATCGGTAGAAGCGGCGCTCAGAGGATAATCTATACGCTGTCAGCTCTCGGATACATCAAGAAGGACGAGACAACGCGCCGATACCTGTTGGCGCCCAAAATACTTAGTTTCGCCGGTGGGTATTTGCGCAGTGGAGGGTTGGCGGAAAAGGCGTTTCCGTACCTGCTGGAAGCCAACAAGTTGACGGATGAGACCGTCAATCTGACGGAAATGGACGGAACGGACATCATTTATGTCGCCCGTTTCCCAAGCCGTAACATCATCACTTCGGATATTGCGATCGGATCACGTCTTCCGGTGTTCTGCACGGCGCCGGGACAGGCCATGCTGTCCCGGATGCCGCGCGATCGGGCGATGTCTATCCTTGGTTCCGCGCCGCTGGAAGCGCGCACGCCATATACAGTCACGGATATCGATGAGCTCGTTGCCAAGCTGATCGCGGCCCACGACCGAGGCTATGCGCTGGCGGAGCAGGAAGCCTTCACCGGCGAAGTCTCGATTGCATCGGCCGTGATCGACAGGGACGGCGATGTGGTGGGGTCGGTAAACATCGCCGTTTCACTTCTGCGCTGGAAGATCGCGGATGCGACGAAAGTTCTGGCGCCCGTGGTCATGGAGATCGCTGCGGCTATTTCCAAAACCCTTCGCTGATCCCGGAAAATTTCTTCCGTCGATGTGCTCCGAGAAACCACTGGAGCGGTTCAATGTTGTCGGGACCTCGTCCCGAAGCTTCGGGACGGATGTCGACCAGCCGGTCCGCATGCGGCGCATAACCTCAGGTTATGTCGTGGCGGAAAAAACGGTATTGGACATACCGACGAATTACAAATCACTATAGCCCATAACAAATCAAAAGAATTCAGGCTTCATTCTGGAGACGAAATCATGCGCAATTTCCTCGATTTCCGCCGCCTGGCCGCCGTAACCACGGCTTTGACCTGCGTTGGCTTCGCTGCCCATGCTCATGCACAGAATCTGACGATTCAGTCCGGCAGCCCCACCGGTTCCTGGTATCCGGCGGGCGTGGCCATCACGAACGCAATGCAGCAAGCCAATTCCGACCTCAGTGTTACTGTTGCCCCTGGAGGCGCGCTGGAAAACGCCCGTGCCGCCAGTTTCGGCCAGGACACCGACATGGCCATGACGTATGCCTCGTCCTGGCACGGAGCCTTGCAGGGCAGTCACCCCTTCGAGCGCGAATGGCCCGACAGCCGTTTCGTGATGGCGTTGGCGCAGGTCGTTTACCACGGCGGCGTTGCCGCGGAATCCGACATCGAGTCCTATGCCGACCTGGCTGACAAGGCCATCATGCCCGGACTCCAGAGCTGGGCCACCAATACCATGACGATGGAAATTCTTGCCCAATACGACATCAGTTATGACGATATCATCGCCAACGGCGGCAAGGTCGAGCATGTCGGGTACGACGACATGCAACGCGGTATGGCCGATAGGCAGACCGATTTCATTGCCGCATTCCAGGGATATCCTACGGCCTTGTGGATCAACACGCACAACAGCCGCCCGCTTCGGCTATTGCCCGTGCCGGAAGAAATCGCCGAGCCGATTCTCGAAAACATTCCCGGCCTGTTTCTGGCTCAAATTCCGGCGGGAACGTATGACATCAATCCCGACGAAGATATCGCCACGATCGGCGACGTGACCATCGCGATCGCCCACAAGGATTATGACCCGGACGTTGTCTATGAATTTGTCAGGACGACACTGGAAAATCGCGAGTCATTGATGCAGGCCGCCCCGACACTCGACTTCGTGGCGACCGAAACGGCACTGACCGGTCTTGCCGACGGTGAAATACACCCTGGTGCAAGACGATACTACGAAGAAATAGGTCTTGAACTGCCGAACTGACTCCTCTTCGTCAGCGTACCGGTCGGCTGCAATTCCGGCATAGCTTCGAGCCTGCAGGGGAGGGGTCTGCGTGCTGAACAATCGATTTCTGTTCGGCCTGTTAAAGCCGATAGCAGATCAAAGCCGCGTCGGGATCGACGATCTCATCGAAGGCCAGGTGCGGGGGCTTGCGTGGTGGCGGGCCTCGGCCGTGGCAGCCATCGGTGTCGGTCTGGCCCTTTACCACCTCAACGCGGGATTTTTCGGCACGCCGGAAGCTCTCCTCTTCCGCAGCACGCATCTAAGCGCGATGCTCGTTCTGGCCTATCTGCTGGTCCCGTGCTGCAAAACGCCGCCCGCCTCGCCGTGGCAACGGCGACTGGCGGGCGCTTATGACGCCGGTTGCCTTGCAACGGCCGTCGTGATGTCGATCGTTATCTACAGGCAGTTCCCCGACATAACCGCGCGTGTCGGTTGGCCCAACGCCACAGACCAGATCATTTTTCCCATACTGGCCTTTCTTGTGCTTGAGGGTGTCCGCCGAACGCTTGGTTGGACTCTGACGATTCTCACTCTGCTCTTCATCTTCTACGCATATTATGGAAACTACTTCCCTGGCCTGTTCGAGCACCGTGGTTTCTCGCATCACAGGGTAACAGGCGTATTGTTCGTCGAAAGCGCCGGGGTTTATGGCCTGCCGATCGCGGTGACGGCGACCTATGTGATGCTTTTCCTGATTTTTGCCGCCTTTCTTTTGCGATCGGGTGCTGGAAACTTCTTCACCGATCTCGCATTCGGCCTCGCAGGCCGGTATTCAGGCGGGCCGGCGAAAGCGGCGGTATGGTCGTCCTGCTTCATGGGATCCTTGTCCGGTGCGCCAGTTGCCAACGTGGTTTCGACGGGTGCAATCACAATTCCGTTGATGAAGAAGGTCGGGTACCGCCCGACATTCGCCGCGGCCGTCGAAGCAGTGGCCTCGACGGGCGGCGCCTTCATGCCGCCGATCATGGGGGCTGCGGCCTTCATCATGGCCGAATACACCCGTACTGACTACTCGCAGATAATTCTTTACGCAATCTGGCCGGCGATTCTTTACTATATTTGCTGTACTCTTATTGTTCATTTTGAAGCCAAGCGCATGGGGCTCGTCGGCCACCCGGCGGAATCCCTGCCGATCGTGAGCGAGGTCCTGCTGAGGCGCGGCCATCTGCTGCTGCCGATCGTCGTTCTGATCTGGTATCTGAGCCAGGGATATACGCCTGCCTATGCGGCAAGCTACGCCACGCTTGCGCTGTTCGTCCTGGTGATGCTGCGGCCCGATACGCGAATGAACGTGCGCGATTTTCTTGCAGCTCTTGAGCTGTCGGTGCGCATAGCGGTGCCCACGGTTATGGCCTGTGCGGCGGCCGGTTTCATCATGGGGACGATCACATTGACAGGCCTCGGCGTCAAACTGACGTCGTTCATAACACTCGTGGCCGGCGAAAGCCTGTTCCTCGGCCTTGTATTCACGATGCTGGCGGCGCTGGTCATGGGCATGGGCATGACGACGACATCGGTTTATGTCATTGTCGCTGTATTGTGCGTGCCGGCGCTGGTGAATCTGGGCGCCGACCTGATTTCCGCGCACTTCTTCGTCCTCTATTTCGGAATGCTTTCCAATATTACGCCACCGATTGCTCTGGCTGCTTATGCCGCGGCGTCGATCGCCCAAGCCGATCCATGGCGAACGGGATTCGAAGCATTCCGGATAGGGTTCCCGGCTTTTCTCCTGCCTTTTGCCTTCGTCTACGCTCCTGAGCTGCTGTTGCGAGGCTCGGCAATATCGGTGGTGACGACGATATTGGTATCGCTAGGGGTCGTCCTGATCCTGGCGAAGCTCGCGTCCTTCAGCGGAACCATGATCCGGACCGCGATGGGTGAACCGGAGAGATGACGGTTTCCCGACGAGATGCTTTTTGTTGTTAAAATGGAAATGCTGAAATGGCCCTTATCGATTTCAACAGTCGACCGCCTATTCCTGCGTTCGATCCGAACGCTTCTCATTTGGCGAACTACCGCCGGGTGTATGAGCAGAGCGAACAGGCAGTAAAAAACCAGGTAGAAACGGACGCCCTGCAAGAGTACCTGGACATTTATGACAAACTTGATGCCGACTACGTAGTGGTAAAGGCAAAAGACGTAGAAACAACGTTCGGTATAAAAGCGTCTAACGAAGATATTTCGGAATTCTGCAGAAACCAGGGAGCGAGGTTCATCGGCTACGCCGGCGTTGACCCGCATAAGGGTTCTGCAGCTGTCCGCGAGCTGGAGTATGCAGTAAAAGAGCTTGGCCTACAGGGGCTTAATCTGCAATGTTTCGAGCACCGACTTCCTGCCAATGATAAAAAAATATTTCCACTTTACGCAAAATGTGTCGAGTTGGGTGTGCCCGTTAATATTCATGTCGGGACCAATTTCTCGACTGATTGTTTGATGGAGCACGGGCGGCCGATGTTTCTTGATGAGGTGATGGTCACCTTTCCTGAGCTAAAAGTTATCGCTTCGCCCCCGGGTTGGCCGTGGTGCCACGAACTGGTCGCCGTCGCATGGCGTCACAGAAACGTCTTTATCGGCATTTCCGCCGTTCGGCCCAAATATTTGGCTGTCCAAAATTCGGGGTATGAAGCGCTTCTTCAATACGGAAATTCAATACTTCAAGATCAAATGGTGTTCGGAACATCGTTTCCTATGCAACCGATCGAACGGGCGGTGGCCGAATTGAAGGCCTTGCCGCTAAAAGAAGCCGTTCAGCGCAAATGGATGTATGAAAACGCGGCTCGGCTGCTTGGGGTCGATTGAAGGCGAGTTCTGTCTCGCGGTCGGCGGGGCACACCACACCATGCCCCGCCTGCTCGTCACAAGACCGGTGCCGCGGAGCCCCTGTTGCACCGCTCACGCAAATGGATGACGCGATGAGCGGAAAAAATGGGGTCACTGTAAAAAAGAAAGGTGACTCGTGAAGACGTTATTCGAACCGCGTGGCGTGGCGTTCGTTGGCGCAACACCCGATACGGAAAAGTACAACGGACGTGTTCTGAAATACGCGATCGATTCTGGATTCGCCGGTCATATCTGGCCGGTTAATCCCAAATATGACACGATTTTCGGGCTGCCATGCCATTCGGATCTTTCCAGTGTTCCCGGACCGGTCGACGTCGTCGTCATTCTTGTCGGACCGGCGCGAATCCCGGAATTGATGCGCCAATGCGCCGACAAGGGCGTCGATTACGCCATAGCGCTCGGCGACCTGATCGCGCCCGATAGTGCGGATCGCCAAGCTGACGAGCGACGTTTGCGCGGGCTTCTCGCGGACGGGGGGCCGCGGATCGTCGGTCCCGTGTGCGTCGGCGTCATTCGTCCCGGCAACAACCTGTCGATGACCATGAGCAGCGGCGTCCTGGCCGGACCGGCGCCCAAAGGAAACATCGGTCTCGTCAGTCAGAGCGGCGGCGTACTCTCCTCCGCGCTCGACCGCAGCCACCAGTTCGGGGGCGGTTTCTCCACCCTGGTTTCCAGTGGCGCCGAATGGGACCTGAACCTCGCGGACTATGTCGAGTACCTTTTGGATGACCCGGAGACCGACTGCATTGCAGCCTATGCGGAAAAGCTTGTCGATCCGCAACGACTGTTTCGGCTGGCCGACCGTGCCCGCGAACGCGACAAGCCGTTTCTTCTGTTGAAGGGCGGTTCGTCGGAGCGCGGGGCCCTGTCGGCATTGACCCATAGCGGCGCGATCGCCGGAGATCTGGCGCTTGAGAATGCGGCTTTCCGGCGTCACGGCATCGTTCGGGTCCATGACGTCGATGACCTCTTGATGACGGCCCGGGTGCTCGCGGATCACAGAGTGACGCCCGACCGGGGAGTGGCCGCCGTTTCCCAATCCGGCGGCTATTGCACCATCGTAGCCGATGCGCTGAGCCGGGCCGGTGTCCCCATCGCCGATCCGGAACCGGCGACCGTCGACAGGATACTGGCGGAAACGCCGGTTCCCCGCGTGGGCAATCCACATGATTCCGCCAGTGGACCGCCAGGGAACAATGCGCCCCATTCACGGGCATCGCTGCTTGCATTTCAGGATGATCCGAACGTGGGTGCGACGTTGTATGCCGAAACCATGTATATGTACCAGGCAGAGGGCCACAAGCTTCAACGCGACGTTTCGGCCTACAACGAGAAACCGCACCTTGTCTGCTGGCAAGGCGGCAAAGCGACGGAGTCGGTTATCCGGTCGCTGCGCAGCGACGGCGTCATCGTTTTCGATACCCTCACGGCCGCGACTTCGGCCCTTGCCGGTCTTTATCATCATGCCGATCTGATGCGCCGCCCATTGCCTCGAACCCCTCAGCCAATGCCGCTGGCCGTGCCTCTGCCCGACGAGGGCGGCCTGCTCGATGATGCCACCGCCAAGTCACTGCTGCGCGAATTCGATATTCCCCTGGCGGAAGAACTGTTTGCCTCCGATCCCGCCACCGCGGCGGCGCAAGCCGGGGTCCTGGGCTACCCTGTCGTGCTCAAGGGTGTCGCCGCCGGCGTCGCGCACAAATCCGAAGCCGGAATGGTTCGCGTCGGCCTAGGCGACGCCGAAGCCGTCGAGGCGGCCGGACGCGATATGGCGGCTGGCGTCACCGGGCTTGCCGGGTTCGGTGTCCAGCGCATGGCAAAGGGGGTCGAACTGCTGCTCGGCGTCAAGAACGATCACGGACTCGGCCCGGCCGTCATCCTCGGCTTCGGCGGGCTATACGCCGAAGCCATGCGGCCTCCCCATATCGAACTGGCCCCCATCGACCCGGAGAGAGCGGATGAAATGATCGACGCCGTTGACCCGAAGGGCATCCTGTCGGGTTACCGCACCGGGAAAGTCCTCGATCGAACGGCGCTTCGCCACGCGATCACGGCCCTGTCGCAGTTGGCCGTTGCAGGCCGTGACCGCATAGAAAGCATTGACCTCAATCCCGTCATCGTCGGTGAAAGCACAGCCGTCGCCGTCGATGCGGTTGTCGCCCTCTGGCCGGCGACTGCAAGCATGATGGAAGGCAACCGATGACGTCTCCAACTTACTCTATCGGTATAGACACAGGCGGCACATTCACCGATGTCGTTGCATATGGCAGCGACGGGGCGGTGCACCTGACGAAGGTGCCGTCGACACCGGAGGATCCGGGCGCGGCCGTTCGCCGAATCCTTGACCAGGTGCTTGACGATTGGGGAATCGACGCCCCGCAGATTGTTCGTTTCGTTCACGGTACCACTGTTGCGACCAATGCCGTTCTGGAGCGCAAGGGAGCACGTATCGGCCTTCTGACGACCGAAGGGTTCAAGGACGTCCTGGAGATCGGTCGCCAGAACCGCACCCAGATCTATGATCTTATCCTGCGTCCGGAAACGCCGGGTTTCCTGGTTCCCGGCGCGCGGCGCCGCGGCGTCCTGGAATCCATCGGCCCAACGGGAGAGGTCGAGAAGCCACTGGACGAGGCGTCGCTGGCGGCGGCGGTCGCGCATCTGGTTGCGCAGGACGTCGACGCGATTGCGATCTGCTTTCTCTTCTCGTTCGCCAACCCGGTGCATGAACGCCAGGCGGCCGCCTTCATCGCGCAGCGCCATCCGGAAATCATGATATCGTTGTCGTCGGACGTCGACCCGGCGTTTCGCGAATACGAACGCACCTGCGTGACGGCCTTCGACGCCTATATCAAGCCGCGGCTCGACAGATATCTCGCCGGGATGGAGGATGACCTGAAGAGCGCGGGCGCACCCGCGCCGCTTCAGATCATGCAATCGCGTGGCGGCGTCTGTTCGTCGGTCATCGCGCGTCGACGCCCGGTGCGGCTGTTCCTGTCCGGACCCGCCGCCGGTGTCATCGGTGCATGCGCGGCCGGTGCCGAGGCGGGACTGAAGGATCTGATCACCGTCGACATCGGCGGTACGAGTTCCGATATTGCCTTGATCTTCGACGGCCAGCCCCTGGTCCGGCCTGAAGGCAATCTCGACACATACGCGATCCGCGTGCCGATGGTGGACGTCAATGCCATCGGGGCCGGCGGCGGCAGCATCGCCTGGATCGATGAGGCCGGCGGGCTGCGTGTCGGTCCGAAATCCGCCGGCGCCGATCCGGGCCCGGCGTGTTATGGCCGGGGCGGCGAGTGGGCGACGGTCACCGACGCTTCCGTCGCGCTTGGGTATATCGATCCGGGGTACTTCGCCGGCGGCAGCCTCAAGCTGGATCAGGACAGAGCGCGGGCGGTCATCAGGACCGCCGTGGCCGAGCCCTTGGGTATGTCGCCGGAACACGCGGCCCTCGGCATCCACCGCGTCGTGAATGCCCAGATGGCCGAGGGCATCCGCCTGGTATCGATCAGCCGCGGCATCGATCCCCGCCAGTTCGCACTCGTTGCCCTGGGCGGGGCGGGCCCGCTGCATGCCACGGCCCTGGCGGGAGAACTGGGCATTGGCGCCGTTGTGGTTCCGCGCAATCCCGGTGTCCTGTCGGCAAGCGGGCTCCTTTCGGCGATCACCGAGCATGAGGTGTCGGCGGCGTTCCCCAATGCGTTGGCCGACCTTACCATGGACCCGGTCCATGCCGCGCTGGAGCGGATCGACGCCGAATGCGCCGAGCTGATGGCCCAGGAGCAGGCTCCCATCGATAGGGTCGCCAAGAGCTACTATGCCGATGTCTGCTATGTCGGCCAGGCGCACTACATGGAGGTTCCGCTCCAACTCGATGCCGACGCGCCACTCGATCGTCTTTTCGAAGATTTCTGCGCCCTCCACGAACGTCAATATGGCCACCACACCCGCTCTCCCGCCAAAATCGTCAATTTGCGCACCGTTCATCGGGCGGATACGCGCATCGCCGAGCCCGGAACGCTCAAGCGGGCCGACGGCAACGCCCATAAAGGGCGCCGGGAGATCATCGTTGCTCAGGGTCGTGTGCAGGCTGACGTCTACGATCGCGACCGGCTCAATGTCGGAGACGAGTTCGACGGTCCGGCCATTATCGAACAGAACGACACGACCACGCTGGTCGAACCCGGCTGGCGCGGAAAGGTCGGGGAAGGGAGCATTCTGGTCCTTACGGCGATGCCAAACGAGGGAAAAGCGTAATGGAAATCGAAAACGGTCTCGACCCGATCACCCTTGAAGTCGTGCGGAACAAGCTCGACGGCATCGCCAACGAGATGCAACTGACATTGTTGCGCAGTTCGTTCTCTCCGATCGTGAAGGAAGGGATGGATTGTTCCGCGGCACTGTTCACGGCCGACGGTGCCACGCTGGCTCAGGCCTCGGCGATTCCGATCCACCTGGCGACGATGATTCCGGCGCTCGGCGCCGTGATCGAGGTCTATCCGACGAGCACCATGGCCGAAGGGGACGTGTATCTTCTGAACGACCCTTATTGCGGCGGAACCCATCTGCCTGACATTACCTTGTTCCTGCCGGTCTTCGCCGCCGGGCGGGTGGTCGCGTTCAGTGTCACGACCGTGCACCATCAGGATATGGGGGGCATGTCGCCGGGCTCGATTCCCACCAATGCGACGGAAATCTATCAGGAGGGGCTACGGCTCCCGCCGGTCAAGTACATCGATCGCGGCCAGGTCAACGAGACGCTGGAGAAGATCCTGCGTCTCAATATCCGTATGTCGGACGTGTTCATGGGCGACCTCCATGCCCAGTTGGCGGCCTGTACCGTCGGCGCCCGTCGGCTCGGGGAATTGATCGACCGCTATACCGCCCCGGCGCTGGAGCAGATGTTCTCCGAATTGCTGGATCGTTCCGAAAAGATGACGGTCGAGGCCTTGCGGCGGCTTCCCGAAGGGACTTTCAGATATGTTGACTGGCTCGACAACGATGGAGTCGACCTCGACAAGCGTGTCAGGGTCGAGGTGGCCGTCACCATCGGCGACGGTCGCATTCATTTCGATTTGACCGGTACCAACGATCAGGTCCGGGGCCCGATAAACTGCGTTCCTTCCGGCGCCCGAGCGGCGGCGTACTATGTCACGCGTGCCCTGACAGGCGCGCATATTCCAACCAATGGCGGCTGCTTCGTTCCCGTCTCGCTGCATTTGCCCGAGGGAAGCATCGTCAACCCCAGACAGCCTGCCGCCGTCAACGCACGCACTCCGACGATCAAACGTCTGTGCGGCGCATTCATCGCCGCGCTTGCCGACACCATTCCCGATATCGCGCCGGCATCTTCGGCCGGTCTGTCATTAATGATGGCTTACGGCGGTGTAAGACAGGACGGCACGCCCTTCATCGTCAGCGAACTGGTGGCTGGCGGTTCCGGCGGCAGCCTGAAGAGCGACGGTGTGGACTGCATCCAGACCGATGGCACGAACAGCATGAACATGCCCGTCGAGGCGATGGCGCTGGAGGCACCGATCCGGGTCGAGCGGTTCGAGCTCCGCCCCGATTCCGGCGGTCCCGGCAAAGGGCGCGGCGGGTTGGGCGTCATTCGCGAGTATCGGTTTCTGGCGGACAACGTCGCTTTCACCCATAGGGGGGAGCGCCACTACACAGGAGCGGCCGGCGCCGGGTCGGGTCAGGCGGGGGCGATGTCGCGCTCGACGCTTTACCGCAGCGATGGCAGCATCGAAGTCATCGAATCCAAGACCGTAACGCGCGTGAATTCAGGAGACCGCCTGGTTGTAGAGACTGCCGGCGGCGGGGGGTACGGCGATCCGCGCGAGCGCGATCGCAGGCTGGTGATCGCCGATATCGAAAACGGCAAGGTCAGTGAATCGGCCGCAGCATTCTATGGGTTGGACACTGACGCGCCGGTAACGCCGGCATAGGCCGCGCCCCGGTTCGATGGGCCGGCGCCGGCCCGCAGCCCGATTTTCGGCAATGGGCCCGATTTTCGGCAATGGGAATGGGTGAGGTGGGGGGGGGGATGCGGCTCTGGAACGGGTCTGGCCTCGGTGCCAATCCGCTTGATTGAAACTGCATGGGTCGATTAACATTTCGACTTGAGGTGATGCGGCGGGCTGTCCGCCCATGAAAGCCGGAGCACGCACGGGTGAATTTCCGGCAGCTTCAGATATTCCACGCCGTGATGCGTACAGGTTCGGTCACAGGGGCTGCCCGCGTTCTCCACATTTCGCAGCCAGCTGTCAGCAAGGCGCTGCGGTATCTGGCGATTGAGACGGGCTTGCCGCTGTTCCGGCACGCCAATGGCCGACTTTACCCCAGTGCCGAGGCCGAAGCTCTGGAGATCAGGGCGCAGGAGATTTTTGGCAGGTTCGAGGGGTTGGACCATTTCGTTAGCGAATTGCGCGATCTTCGCGCTGGGCGTCTGCAGATTGCAACCCTGTCAACGCTGGCGACATCCATCGTTGCCGACGTCACTGCCGTGTTTCGTCGTGATCACCCCAAGGTTCAGGTCGAGATCAGTGCCCTTCCATCCCGGCAGTTGGTCGAACTGGTGCGCCAAGGGGACGTGGATCTGGCATTTTTCCACACCCTTGCCGACGGCGCCAAGGTCGACAGCGAAGAAGTTTGCAGTTCGGAAGTTGTTTGCCTGGTCGGACGAGAGAGCAAGCTGGCGGAAAAGGAGGTCGTAACACCCGCTGACCTGGCCGATGAAACGGTCGTCACTTTCAATTACGACACGTCCATCGGGTGGATGATCAAGGAAACATTCCGGCAGCATCGTGTCGTGGCCGACGGCATGCTGTTCGTGAACCAGACCGCTACGGCGTTGGCCCTGGTATCCGCCGGTGTCGGGATCGGATTGATCGATCCCTTTCCGCTCTTCGGCAAATCAGTGCCGGATGTCGTCGTTCGCCCGTTCTCGCCGCCGATTCCATTAATTGCGCGAGTGGCTTTTCCTGCACTGCAACCGAAAAGTCTTCTGGCGCGAAGGTTCAGCACGGTCTTGAAGGAAGTTTGCCGAGAGCGCCACGCAACGTCCCCGTTCCCGATGCGCATGCTGTCTTGAATTGGCGTTTTGGACGATGGTGTGTGTCGGTCGACGGGCGGGTCGAGTTCGTAATCGGAGACTCCCGCCGCCTTTCGCGATCGACGGAAGCACGATCATATGGACCATCATCGCCGGCGTGACGTCGGATTGAAGACCGCCTTGCAGCGCCTGGAGTATCTGCCCGTTCGCATGATCCATGGTCCAATCCGGGTCTGATGGGGGCGCAGTATCTTGTGGTTGACGATGTGATCGAAGAACTGGAATCCGCCGAGGCCAATCAAACGTGATCATTCAACGATCAGGACCGGGGCCTGGTTCCGCCGTCGCTTTCCTCGCCAGAGGCGGCGCCGAGTGAATCCGAGACGACGGCGCCGCGTCTGCCGATCGGCTCCGGCGCGCCGGTCGTCGTATCTTCGGCCGTCTGCATTTCCATCTCGCCATTGAGTTCCGCGCCGACGAGCACGATCAGCACCGAGATCCAGATCCAGACCATGAAGCCGATCGCCGCACCCAGCGAACCATATGTGGCGTTGTAGTTTGCGAAATTCTGCAGGTAGAACGAAAAACCGATCGAAACCACGATCCACACGATACTGGCGAGAATTCCGCCCGTACTGATCCACCGCACCTGCGGCTTTGCCCGGCTGGGGCCGAATTTGTAGAGCAGGCCGATAGCGACGATCACCAACAGAACCATCAGCGCCCAGCGGCCGACGCGCACGAGAATGTCCGTCACGGCACCGAGATCAACAAAGCCCAGCACGGCCGGGATGACGCCCACGATCGCGAAGAGCAGGATGAACAGAAGCATGGCCCCGATCGTGAAGACGAAGGAAAGGGCCGTCAGCTTTAGAAAGCCGCGCTTTTCCTTTTCGTTGTAGGCGACATTCATGCCCTCGAACAGCGCCTTGACCCCGTTGTTCGCGCTCCAGAAGGCGATCGCGAAGGAGGCAAGAAAGCCCAGGCCCACGGCCTGGCGGTTTTGCGATGCCAGATCGGTCAATTGGCTCCGGATCAGTTCGATCCCGGGTTCCGGCAGGACTCCTTCGACGTAGCTGAGACTGGCGGTCACACCCGCAGGGTCCGCGAATAGCCCGTAGAGTGAGACGATGGCGGCCAGCGCCGGAAACAGCGCCAGAACCAGAAAGAAAGTGATGCCTGCAGCGACGAGCATGATCCGATCTTCGATCATCTCTTTGATGACGCGCCGCACGATGTCTTTCCACCCCGCCCAGGGTATTTCCCCGGGCCTCTTTGCTTCCCGCCCCCGGCCCGCCTGAGTGGCCCGCTGTTCGATGATGTCAGGATTCGTCATGCCTGCACCCGTTTCACTGGCGGATGCTGACTCGCGCGGGCAAATTCAGGATGGGGATCGCGCATTCCGCGCCTCCTTCCGGTGCAACTGCGGTCGCTGTCGTGAAACAGGCTGCGCAGCCTATTGTTCCGGGTCTGGCGTGGCTGACGCAACGCCGATGCTGCGCCGAGTGTCGTCAGTTCATGACGAGAATCGATACTGAGAGCACTGTTGCAAAAGTGACCCACGCGAGGTAGGGGAGCAGCAGGGCGGCAGCCAGACGGTCGACACGCCGGAATGCGTGAACGGTCAGCGCGATCAGGACCAATAGCGGCACGATCAGGATGACACCGACCAGCGGGCTCTGCAGCAGGAAAAAGGCCGGATTCCAGACCAGGTTCAGAGCAAGCTGGACGAGGAAGAGCCCGATCGCCCGGCGGCGCGGTCCATCCCGCTCGGCGCCGGGCGCCAGGCGGATGACGCGCCAGAACGCTATTCCCATTAGAATATAGAGGATCGTCCAGGCGATTCCAAAGGCTGCGCCCGGTGGCGTGAACCACGGTTGGTTCAACGACTGATACCAGGCCATGGAACCTTCGTTGCCAACGATTCCGGAAACCGCGCCAAGACCGGCAAGAACGAGCGGCGCAAGAACGGCGGCGGCAGCGTCGGCTCCGGCGCCCCAGCGACGGTCGGTGGCGGGTCCGGAGCGGTTCGTGGTCGAGGTCATGGCGCTCATCCGGCAGGTACGGGTGCAGGCGATATCTCGACAACCATATGGGGTTGTCGAGCGCGACTGCCATGGTATATTGGCGCCCCGCTACTGTGTCGGCAATGGGCGCCGACACAACGCGGTCCAATAGACAAGAACGAATCCGCCGAAGCCTGCCACCCAGATGGTTCCGCTGACGGCGATCGCCGTCTGGTAGTCGACCGGCAGATAGGGCGCGGCGATCCGCAACAGGGCGCCGCCCAGAACAGCGCCCAGGATCAGTACCGTGCCGGGCGGGGCGGTAAGGGCCCGTCCGCTATGGCCCCGCGTCGCGCGGATCATGACCGAAAGTGTCATCAGGCCGACCGCTCCGGCCGTCCAGGCGTGCAACGCTGTACTGGCACCGATCGACGCGGGGGCGAGACCGGCCAGCCCCGTCAGCAGGAATCCCGCCGGTACGAAGGCATAGGCAATGTGCAGGACGAGCAGCAGCGGCTCCCGCGCGGTCCTGTGGCCGGCCCAGCGAACCAGTCGGTATGTGTGCAGAATGCCGGCGGCGGCGCAGGCGAGCGCCGTTACCAGGGATGCGGGGACGGCGACCCACAGGCTCAGCGCGACAAGCGCGGTCGCCAGCGCAGCGGCATCAAACCGCCCGAACGGGACCGGCAGGCGCCCGGGATTGTGCTGGGCGAGCCAGTTGCGCGTGAAACTTGGAATGATGCGGCCGCCGACGAGCATGATCAGAAAGAGTGCCGCCGACAGCCCCAGGCGCATTCCCAATCCACTCGCGGCCGCGCCCCCCAGGGCCTCGACGTGGAAGATGCCGTTGGCGATCAGCAATACCAGAACCGGGACCAGCACCTTGAGATTGCGCCAGTTGCGCCCGGCGGCGATCTCGCGCCCGGCGACGGCGGCCAGAGCGGCCAGGAAGGAAAGGTCGATGACGATGGCCGGAACGGGTCCGATCGCCGCCGAAACCAGTAACGCCGCGCGGCCGGCCAGCCAAAGGCCCGCCAATAGCGCCAGCGGCCAGCCATAGACCGGCATCCGGCCGGTCCAGTTGGGGATCGCCGTCATGAGAAATCCGGCGATGACCGATGGAACGAAGCCGAACAGCAACGAATGGACGTGCCAATCGATCATCGACAGGTGGCTCGGCGGTGCCAGATGACCCGAAAGCATGCCGATCCAGAGGATCATCGAAACGACCGCCCAGATAGCGGCCAGCAGGAAGAAGGGGCGAAATCCGAAGCCGAACAGTGCCGGTCCCGCATAGGTGCGCCGCGCTTCGGCGGTTGTGGTCGTGGCCATTTCGATACCCGTCGCTAATCTCGTACGGCATGATGGGATCTTGTCCGTCCCGCCATAAGATGTAAAATAAATACATCTTTATGATGACAGCCGATGCGCGATAGCGCAATGA
This sequence comes from Fodinicurvata sp. EGI_FJ10296, assembly GCF_040712075.1. Classification (NCBI taxonomy): domain Bacteria; kingdom Pseudomonadati; phylum Pseudomonadota; class Alphaproteobacteria; order Rhodospirillales; family Rhodovibrionaceae; genus Fodinicurvata; species Fodinicurvata sp. EGI_FJ10296. The sequence goes on along the minus strand of NZ_JBFCVL010000010.1, from coordinate 92,472 downwards.
GCAAGTTGCGTCTAAACCGTCGGGATGGCGAGCAGCCGGGCGAGCGAACGCGACGGCCGCGCCAGATCGGCAAGCGTGTACTGGTCGAGCACGGTGAAAAACGCTTCCTGTGCCTCGGACAGGGCCATGCGCAAAGTACAGACCGGGGCGATGCAGCAGGTGTTGCCGGGACCGAAGCATTCCACCAGGGTGGTGTCGCCCTCAGCATTTCGGACGACCTGGCCGATATTGATCGCCTCGGGCGCTGTCGCGAGCTTCATCCCGCCGGATCGGCCGCGCGTCGTCTCGATCCGTCCCGCCTTGGCCAGGTTGTGAACCACTTTCATCAGGTGATTGCGAGAGATGTCGTAAGCATCGGCGATTTCGTCGATCGTCGCCCGTCGGTCCTGCGTCAGCGCGAGATAGATCAGGACCCGAAGCGAAAAATCGGTATGCATGGCCAGTCGCATTCGGGGCTCCAAAAATGCATCCAACGTCTATTTTCTATCAGTCTGATACCACCTTGATACCGACAGTGCTACTCCCTGGGACTGTCTCCGGGGCAATCCCCGGGACGATCAGGGTGTGGAAATTACCATTTCTGTTATCGATCTCGTTGTGTGAGTACGGTAGAGGAAAATGGGTGGGCCAAACTCATGACTTATTTTCGACGAGTTCAGGCCGGAAGATCGAAACGGGATTGAAGAATGGCCTATGATCCGGCCGAATTCAGCGGCGCCGACCGGTCATCCAACGGCGCGGCGGCATCGAACGACCGAAAGGTAACCTGGTATTGATTCCACATTGGGTCTCGTCAGCATGCGGCAGAGCCGTCTCCCGCACGCTTCTAACCGTTGGTTCAGCGGTCGTCGTTCTTGCCGGTTTCGGTAGCGATTTCACTGGCGGGGGCAAGGCTTTTTCCGTCGGAATTGCTGCCCACGCCTCGGATGCGTGCGACCCTGCCGCATTCCAGCCGAACTGTGCCGGTGAGGACCTGGCGGGAGCCGACCTGTCAGGGCAGCGGATGTCGGAAGTCGACTTCGCCGGGGCCGATCTGTCCGGTGCCAATCTTTCCGGTGCGGACCTTTACCGGGCCAATCTCGCCGGCGCCGACCTGTCCGGAGCCGACTTGCGCGATGCGCTGTTGTCCCGGGCGAGCCTCGCCGGTGCCAATTTGTCCAACGCGAATATGGTCGAGGCCGGCCTGCGCCACGCCAATTTGACGGGCGCCAATCTGACCGATGCCAACATCTCACAGGTCGAGTGGACGGGCACCGATCTCAGTGGCGCGATCTGGGTCGATGGGACCGTCTGCGATGACGGCTCGATCGGGCGGTGCATTACGGCCGATTGACGGTCCGTGATCGAAACCGGTCGACGCTGAAGGGGCTCGGGTCGACGGGCGGCGCCGCGCCGGCGATCAGTGCGGCGATTATGCGCCCGGTGATTGGCGCCGTCGTCAGGCCGATATGGCCGTGACCGAACGCGTACCAGACATTGGGGCGCGAGGGTGAGGGCCCGATGACCGGCATGCTGTCGGGAATCGACGGGCGGCGTCCCATCCAGTACCGGTGCTGGTCGGTTGACAGCCTGGGAAACATCTCGCGTCCCTGACGCATCAGCAACCGTGCGCGGTCGTGGTTGGGCGCGGCATCCACCCCGGCGATCTCGACGGTCCCGGCGATGCGAACACCGTCCTCCATACCGGTGGCGAAGAACTTTCGATCCATATCCGAGACCGGCCGCCGCACATCGATGCCCGGATCGGGCAGCATGCAGTGATAGCCGCGCTCGGTTTCCAGGGGAATGGCGTCGCCGATGGTCGATGCCAGCCTGTTGCTGTAAGCCCCCGCAGCAACCACGATGCGGTCGGTGGCCAGGCGGCCTCCAGACGTTACGGCCGATACCACCGTGCCGTCCTTGGCACTCTCCAGGGCGACGACATCGGCGTTCATGAATGTGCCGCCAGCCGCCAGAAAATAGGCGTAGAGCCGAAGCGCCATCCGTTGCGGGTCAGTGCTGTGGCCGCTGTCGGCAACGTAAAGGCCGCGCTTGAAGTCGGACGCCAGTTCGGGCTCCATCTGCCTGATCTCGTCGGCGCCGAGGACAGCCAGATCGACGCCGTTTTCTTCCCTCAGCCGTTGCGCGAACAGGTCGCCCGGTGAGGGGTCGGCGGAACGCGAGACGAGTAGCTGGCCTTGCCGGCGCAGGAACCGGGCGCGATCCTCGGGATCGAGGATGTCGGACCAGTTGTCGACCGATGACAGGGTGAGTGTGGCCAGCGCCACGGCCGCCCGGCGAACCGGTTCTTCCCGCGCTGACCGCAGCCATCGCAGCAGCCACGGTGCGGCGCGGGGAAGATATGACCAGCGGACCGAAAGAGGACCGTCCCGGTCGAACAACCAGGACGGTATCTGATGCGCCATCCCCGGCAGCGCCACGGGAACGACCGATCCGGTACTGATCGATCCGGCATTCCCCGCCGACGCGCCGGAGGCCGGCTCGTCGCGGTCGATCAGGCTGACGCGGTATCCCTGGCGCTGCAGGCAGACCGCGCAGGCGAGGCCGACCACCCCGGCACCGATGACGGTGACGGTATCGGCGGCGGTGTTATCCGAACCGGACATGATGGCCCCGCCCGATCAGGTCGAGGCCGTGACGACGACTTCGATCAGCGTTTCCGGGCTGCCGAGGCTGGCAACGCCGATGGTGGCGCGCGACGGCAGATGGGCATCGTCCAGCCATTCCAGCCAGGCGGTGTTCATGTCGTTCTTGCCGCCCATGTCGGTGACATAGATCTGGGCTGTCAGCAGTTTGGTCTTGTCCGAGCCGGCAGCCGCCAGAAGCTTGTCCAGCTTCGCACAGATCTGGCGGGTCTGGTCGCCCATGCCCAGTGTCATGTCGTCGGCCACCAGGCCGCCGAAATACAGCACGCCGCCATGTTCGACGACGCGGTGCATGATCTTCGTCTTTTCAATTCTCTTGGTCATGGGTCGTTTTCCAATCGGTTTCGAGTTTCAGGGTGTCGTGAGTTTGGTGAAAAGGGCCGAGGGCGTCAGATCGTGGCGACGCCGGTCGGACGCCTCGGGTCGCTGCCGCCTTCCATCATGCCCGTTTGCATGTCGGCACGAACGGTACAGACGCCGCCGGCCTGATACTCCCATTCCGGCCAGATCCTGACGTCGTGGCCGAGCCCGCGTAGGGCGTCGGCCGTCTCGTCGCCGATATCGGCCTCCAGGTTCATCATGCCCGGGTCATACGAATGCGGGCTGGACGAGCGCGGATAGCTGAATGTGGCGAAGCGCGGCTGGTCGATGGCCGTCTGGGGCGTCATGCCCCACAGCGTCATGTTCAGGAAAACCTGCAGCATCGCCTGGGGCTGAACGTCGTTGCCCGGCGAGCCGATCGGCATGATCCATTCGCCCTGCCTGCGGATGATCGCCGGGCTGGGCGTCAGCCGCGGTCGTCGGCCCGGCCCCATGACCGAGGGAAGCTTCGGATCGGTCCAGGATTGCGACCCCCGCGACGACGGCACGAAGCCCAGCCCGGGAATGACGGGCGCAGCGGCCGAGCCGTCGCTCGGCGTGGCCGAGACGGCGTTGCCGTGCCGGTCGACGACGGCGATATAGGACGTATCCAGTTGCCCCGCGAAATCGTCCTCGCCGCCCTTTTGGACAGAAGCCGGTTGGAAGCCCGGTATCCGGCCGGGGGGCGGCATGCCGTCGAAGGCGCGGGCCGGATCGATCGCCCCACGGCGGGAGCGGGCGTAGTCGGCGCTGGTCAGCGTATCCAGCGGCACATCAACGAATTTGGGATCGCCGAAATAATGATGCCGATCGGCATAGCCGAGTTTCAGCACTTCGGTCAGATAGTGGATGTAGCCGGGTGCGTTGTGACCGCCCAGTGTCGTCAGATCGACGCCGTCGAGCATCGCCAGCGTTTCGGCAAGCAGCGGTCCCTGGCACCAGGCACCGCAATAGCAGAGCTCCGTCCCACCGACTTCGAGGACGCGGGCTTTCTCGACATCGACACTGAAGCCGGCGAGGTCCTCGCTGCGCAGCCAGCCATCATTGGCAATGTGATAGTCGACCATCGTGCGGGCGATGTCGCCGCGGTAAAAGGCATTGCGCGCGGCGCTCAGGCCGGCGGCCCGGCCACGACCGGCAGCGGCTTTTTCTTCATCGATCATATGGGCGATGACGCCGGCCAGATCGCTCTGTACGAACAGATCCCCGGGAGCGGGCGGCTTGCCGCCGGGCAGATAGATCGCTGCATTGGCATCCCAGAGCCGGTAATCCGCCTGCGCCTTGTCGATGATCGCACACATCAGAGACGGTGCAGCGAAGCCCTCGGCGGCATAACGCAGAGCCGCCGCCGCGACATCGCCATACGACATCGTGCCGTATCGTTCCAGTGCCGTGATCCAGGCGTCGGGGGCAGCCGGCACGACCGTGCGCAGCAATCCCTTGGGCATGACGCCGCCATACTCGTTCGTGAAGACGTCGAGACTGGCGGCCCGGGGCCAGTGGCCGAGTCCGCTGATCGTCACGGTCTCGTTACGGTCGGCCATATGGATCATCATCGGCGCAACGCCGCCGAAGCCGACATACTCGCTCTGCAGGATGCCGAGCGCGATGCCGCCGGAGACGGCCGCATCCACCGCGTTGCCGCCGGCCTCCAGAATCTGGAGGGCAGATTGGGCGGCAAGATAGTGGCCCGCGGCAACCATGTGCCGCGTGCCGATGATCCGCGCCCGATGGGAAGAAGCCATCGCCACCTGTCGTTCTCCTTATGCCTCAACTGCCTTGTTCAGCAGTGGAAGCCGCCTTGATAGCGGCATCCGATTTCTTCGTCTTGCGGTACAGGACGATCGACGAAACGATCGACCCGATGATCAGCACCCAGAGACCCATGGTGATCGGCCGCGTGAAGAATACGGTGAAATCCCAGGAGGTCATCGCGAGGCTCTGGACGAAATACTGTTCGGCCATCGGCCCCAGCACGAGGCCGAGCACGACCGCGCTCAGCGGATACTGGCGCTTTTGCAGGAGATAGCCGAGCAGACCGAAGCCCATCATGACACCCAGGTCGAAGATTTCGCCGCGATAGGCATAGGCGCCGACAGATGCCGCGACGATGACGCAGGGTACCAGGATGCGCAGCGGTATGCGTGTCAGCTTGTAGAATGTGCCGGCCGCAACCGCGCCGATGACGATCATCAGCACGCAGCCGAGCAGCAAGTAGACGACAAGCGTCTGGATCAGCGGGAATTGCTCGACGAAGAGACGCGGGCCGGGTCGCAGGCCCATATACATCATGACGCCCATCAGCACGGCCGCCGCGCCGGAGCCCGGGATGCCCAGGGCAAAGGTCGGGATCAGCGAACCGCCGACAATGGCGTTGTTGGCGGATTCCGGCGCAACCAGTCCCTCGGGGTTGCCCTTGCCGAATGTCTCGGGTGTCTTGGAGACATTCTTGGTCAGGTTATAGGCGACGAAGGCCGCGATCGTTGCGCCGGCGCCCGGCAGCGCGCCGATGAACGTCCCCGACAGTGCCCCGATCAGTAGTGCCTTCCAATAGCGGAAGACCTCGACCATGCCTTTCAGCGTCTTGCCGAACGAGGGGCTGGCGACGTCGCGATTGGTATGGACCAGATGGCGCTCGTCGATCAGGACAAGCATCTGGGCGATGCAGAACAAACCCAGCAGCGCGGGGATGAACGGCAGGCCGTCGTAAAGCTGCGGAATGTTGAATACCATGCGCGGCTCGGCCCAGTAGGGATCGACGCCGACCGTCGCCAGGGCGAGGCCCAGCGAACCTGCAAACAGTGTCTTCAGCATTTTCGACGGATCGATCGAGCCGAGGATCGACAGGCCGAAGATGACCAGCATGAACAGTTCCGGCGGTCCGAAGCTCAATGCCGCCCGGGCCAGCATGGGTGCGAAGATCAGAAAGGCGATGACACTGAAAATACCTGCCAGCGCCGAGCCCATTGCCAGCATCGCCAGCGCCTCCGAGGCGCGGCCGTTGCGCGTCATCTGGAAGCCGTCGAAGACCGTCGCCGCCGCACCGGCATCGCCGGGCACGCCGATAAGGACAGAGGGTATTCCGCCGCCATAATGACCACCGGCATAAATCCCGATGAGGAAGACCATGGCATTCAGCGGTGACATGGCGATGGCGATCGGCAGCACGATGGCCATCGAGGCGCTGCCGCCGAACCCCGGCAATGCACCGAAGAACATGCCGACCACAATGCCGGCAAGGGTCACGAGAAAGGTCGTGAAACTGAGATCGCCGATTATTTCCAGCATTCGTAAAGCCTTTCCCGGGACTACAAGCTGACGCCGAGCCCGATCGCGAACAGGAGATAGATCCCGCCGGTCAGGATGACGGAGATAATGATCGATGGAATGGGTCTGGTGCCCAGGGCGATCAGTGAGACGACGAGAAAGGCCAGCGCCGCGATGGAGAAGCCGAGATAGACGAAACCGACAATGAAGAGCAAAGACAGGGCGAATACGAGCGGTGCCCGAGACTTCTCTTCATTGGCGACACGATAGAAATCTTTCAGTTTCCATGATGACGCAAGTATGCCAATGGCAAGCGCGCCAATGAAAATCATGATCGTGTAGGGGAAAATCGTGCTCTCGGCCGGCTTGTTCTGCGTCAGGCTCACATAGGCCACGATGAACGCAAGCACCACGAGCGGCATCAGTGCTTCTCGAAGGAAAGCCATGGTCAGACCTTTCGGCGGGGGAACGATCGCGGGCGGGGGGACGGCGGTGCGCTGCGGTTGGCTGTGCCGGCACCCCGCCCGCTAATCCGATCAGCGGTCCTGCGCTGCCACGACCAGTTCGCGATACTGTTCCATCATGCGGGCAGTCGCGAGAATCTCTTCCTGGGCCGCCTCGGACGGCACCCATTCGAGATCGAGGCCCATGCGATCGAGCGCCTCGCCATAGGCGTCGGAATGCACGGCATCATGCAGCGCCTGTTCCAGACGTGCGAAACCTTCCGGGTTCTCTTCCGCGAACTGCCGATGGACGGCGAAACCGCGCGACGAGCTGAAATGCGGAATATCGTATTCTTCCGGCAGTTGTTCGTCGAAGGTCGGCGCGTCGGGGAAGATGTTGTTGCGTTCCGGTGAGACGACACCGAGCGCACGGACCTCATCCGCGATCCCGGCGATGGAGGCCGGACGGGAAACACCGACATCCATGTGTCCGCCCAGGACGTTACTCATCACCGGCGCGCCGCCCTGAACATTGACGGCCCGGAACTGAACATCGGCCTGTTCTTCCAGAATGGCGACCGTCAGGTACTGTTCGCCGGTGAAGCTGCCGGTTGCGACCGTAATTTCGCCCGGCATCTCACGCGCGGCCTCGATCAGATCGTTCATGTCCTGATAGGGCGAGTCATTGCGCACGAACCAGACCGGCACGTCGCGCATGAAAAGTCCCACCGGCACCAGATCTTCAATGGTGTAGCGCGGTTCGTCGAAGATCGTGGTGTTGGTGAAATGCGGTTCGCTGAGGGCGCTGACCGTGTAGCCGTCTTCGCCATTCATATAGACATATTCGAACCCGATCCGGCCGCTGGCGCCGGGCCGGTAATCGTACAGGAATGTCTGGCCGAGGTCTTCTTCGAGCAGCGGCTTCAAGGGCAGCACGCTCTGGTCCATTCCGCCGCCGGGCGAGAATGAAATGACGAGGCGCACGGCTTCTTCCGGCCATTCCGCCTGGGCGGCTCCGCCCGAGACAGCCAGGATCGCGGCGGCGACGGAGGCTTTCAAAATCATCTTGTTCATCATGTTTTCCTTTTCATGTCCCTGTTCGGAATTCGGTTGGGGATGGCGTTTCTGCCGATTTTTCCGGGTTCGCCGGTTCTTCCGGATTTTCATAACCGGTTGTGCGCGGAAGGCTCATCGACGCCAGAGCCCCCAGCGTGACGGGTTTGAAGGGGGGTCTGATACGGTAGTAGCCGGTTTCGGCTGGCGACTGGCCGCGTTCGCGGGCGATGGTTTCCGAAACGGTCAAGCCGCAGAGACGGCCCTGGCAAGCGCCCATGCCCGCGCGAAGAAACGCCTTGAGCTGGTTCGGGCCGGTTGCCCCCATCCTGGCCGCTTTGCGGATTTCTCCGATGGTTACTTCCTCGCACCGGCAGGCAACGACGGCATCGTCTTCGGGAACGCGGAAGCCGTCGGCCGGACGATAAAGCGCGTCGAGCAATGGCCGCGCGGCAAGATCGCGGGCCAAAGCGGCGCGAAGGGGTTGGGCTGCCTGCGCGCCGGCGTCTGAGTCCACCCGGCCGGCATCGATGGCCGCGCCGATTGCCGCAACGCGCCCGGCATATTCAGCCGCAACAGCGCCGCCGATGCCGCCGCCGTCGCCGGCAACGGCGATGTTGGCGACAGAGGTCACGCCCCAGTCATCCGTCACCGGACGCCAGCACAACTGGCCGTCGTCCCAGCGGTGATCGCAGCGCAATGCCTGGGTCAACTGAATGTTCGGAACCACCCCCTGATGCAGCAGCAAAAGGTCGGCGTCGAGCCGTTCGCTTTTGCCGCCGCGTTCGAATGTGACACCGTTCAGGGCGCCGTCGCCCTCGGCCGACAGGCCTGTCACACCCTGCACATGGCGCACGCCGGACCGCTTGATCGCGGCCAGCAGGCGCAGCCCCTTGACCAGATAGGACGGCTTGCGCATCGCGCCGGGGAGTTTGGAGAGAACCGCCAGCGATGTCTTCGACGGGGCGGCGGTATCCAGAATGGCGTGCAACGGCTGGCCGGTCTGCAGGATCTGCCAGGCCAGCAGATACAATAGCGGCCCGCTGCCCGCCATGACGGTGCGCGATCCCGGCACGGCGCCGGCGGATTTCAAAAGCGTCTGCGCGGCGCCGGCCGTCATCACGCCGGGCAGGGTCCAGCCCCGAATGGGGAACGGGCGTTCCATGGCGCCGGTCGCGATCAGAATCCGGCGGCCGTGCACATAGCGGATCGCGCCGTCACAATCGATCCCGACCCATCCGTCGCGGGTGATGTCGGTCACCGTCGAGCGGGGGCTGTATTCGGCGGCGCTGGCGCGAAAAGCCGCGGCCAGGTCCCGGCCCCGCTCATACTCCGGTCCGAGTACGCCGCGCCCGGCCAGTGGACTGGTTTCGGACGCGCGATAGATCTGGCCGCCAGGACCCGGCTGCTCGTCAAGCAGCAGAACGGAAAGGCCGCGGGCGGCACCTTCGGTCGCCGCGGACAGACCGGCCGGACCGGCGCCGATCACGACGAGATCATAGCTGTCGGTCATCGGACCACCTCGATCGTGCGGTTCTGGCGGGAAACAGTCATGCCCTCGGCGACCGGCACCAGGCAGGCCTGGCGATCGCCCTCGCCGTCGATGACCATCAGGCAGTCGAAGCACACCCCCATCATGCAATAGGGTGCGCGCGGCTGACCGGTGACCGGCGTCGTGCGGGTCGCGGTCACGCCGGCAATCAGCAAGGCCGCCGCGACGGTGTCGGTCGCGCGCGCTTCGATCGCCTCGCCTTCGAAGCGGATCGTGACCGTTGGAACGTCCGGATCGGAGTAGTGCCGCTTAAACATTGAATCGGTCCGCGCTGAAGGATTCGAACGACGGCGGAAGGCCGCCACCGGCGATCGCGTCGGCCATCGGCCCGACATGGGCGGCCGCCAGCGTCACGCCACTGTGCAGGCAGGCGACAAAGGCGCCCGGATGGGTTTCGGATTGGCCGTATACCGGAAAGCCATCGGGCGTCATGACCCGCAAAGCCGCCCAGGACCGCACAACCCGCACCTTTTGCAGTGCCGGAAAGGTCGCCACGGCGCGGTCGGCCAGCATCTTGATGGTCTCCGGCGAGGTCATGTCCTCGAAGCCCGATTCCTCCTTGGAATCGCCGATCAGTACGCTGCCCTCGCCCGTCTGGCGAAGCTGGGCAGTGGGGCAGTCGAGAAACGGCGAGGTCTTTGCCGTCACCAGGATCTGGCCCTTCTGGGGCGATACCGGCGCTTCCAACCCGACCATGGGCGCCAATTCGCGCGTGGCATTGCCCGCTGCCAGTACGACGCGGGCCGAGCGGTAAATGTCGCCCTTTTCGGTGGCGATGCGAAATCCGTCGCCGTCGCGGGTGATGTCGGTGACCCGGCTGTTCGGGGTGTAGGTGCCGCCGTGTTTCTGAAACCCGACATGCATGGCGCGGAACAGCCGCAGCGAGTTCACATGACCGTCATGGGGCGAGAACGAGGCACCGACGACATCGGGGCCAAGCTCGGGTAACCGGTCGGCCAGTTCGCCGCGCCGCATCATTTCATAAGTAAAGGTTCCGCCGGAGGCCTCGACCAGCGTATCCATCATGCGCACGCGGTCCTGGAATTCCTTTTCCGAAAGGCAGAACTGATAGCCGCCGTTGCGGCTGAACTGCAGGTCGATGCCGGTGTCCTCACGGACCGTCTCGGCGAATTCCGGCCACAGATCCGACGAGCGGCGGGTCCATTGCGCATAGGCCGGCATGCCGACGCCCTTGCTCTGAACCCAGACCAGGCCGAAATTGCCGCGAGATGCCCGGAAGGCGACATCGCCTTCGTCTAGAATGACGACATCGAGCCCGCGCTGGACGAGGCCATAGGCTATGGCCACACCGACGAGCCCGCCGCCCACGATAACGGCATCGGCTGTTGTGCTGATACTCATTGGCCTTCCCTGTGCCTCAATTGCCCTCACCGGGTCCGCAATCCGGACGCATTTTTTCATGGCCACATACAATCGAATCGACTTCATAGTGTCCAATCGAGATTGTTCGGCTTAATATTCAGAAATATTATAATGAAAGAGGCGAAACATGAGACACCGGCAGATCGAGGCGTTTCGGGCGGTGATGGCGGCGCGAACGATGACCGAAGCGGCGGAATACCTCCGGATATCCCAGCCGTCCGTCAGCCGGCTGATCAGCGATCTCGAAGCATCGCTGCCATTTCCGCTGTTCGAACGCCGCCACGGCCGGGTGTCGCCGACGCCGGAAGCGATCCAGATGTTCGAAGAGGTGGAGCGGTCCTACAAGAGCCTGGAGCGGCTTTTCGAATTCGCCCGCGATCTCAGCAATTTCCGCGAGGCACGATTGACCATCGCAGCGATGCCCGGCCTGTGTCTTGATCTGGTCCCGCAGACGATCGCCAGTTTCCAGGGCCAGCATCCACAAGCGCGGCTGGCTCTGCATGCGCGAAGTTCACAACAGGTCGTGGAATGGATCATTTCGCAGCATTGCGAGCTGGGGCTGGCCGCGCCGCCCTTCGACGTGCGCGGTGTCCGGGTGGAAATGTCCGTAACGGCCGCCGCCGTCTGCGCATTGTCCAGGGGACACCCGCTGACCGCCAAACAGTGCATTCGTGCCCGGGATCTCGCCGACGAAAAGCTGATATCGTTGACCGCGTCCAGTCTGCGTCAGCACCTGGAAACCATCATTCAATCCGCCGGCATCGACATCGCCATTCAGATCGAGACGCCGCTTTCGATCGTGGCCTGCCGGCTGGTCGAACTGGGGCTGGGTGTTGCCGTGTTCGATCCGTTCACCGCGCTTTACTGCGAGAACCGGGACGTCGAGATCCGCCCGTTCGAGCCGGAAGTGCCCTTTACCTTCGGCGTGCTTTCCGCGGCCGGCCGGTCCCGGTCGCGCGGTTCGGTCGAATTCATCGGCATGCTCGAAGAGACCTTGAACAGCTATCCGGTCGCTTCCAGGATCGAGCGGCCCGCCTGAGGTCGGCCAAGCCGATGCGTCAGAGCCAGATGAATTCGACCACGGTGTCGGCATCCAGCGTTTCGGCGTCTGCGGGCAGAACGGCCAGCCCATCGGCGGCGCACAGCAACCCGATCCGGGCGGAAAAGCTGCTGCCCAGCAGTTCGATCCGTGGCACGCCGTTGTCGTCGCGGCCGGTGATCCGGGCCGGGCGAAATTCCCGGCGCCCCGGCCGGCGCGAGGAGGCGGCGGCCAGTCGGGCGAAATGGCGGGGCGGGCGGACATCGGCGAAGCCCGCCATCAGCCGGGCCATGGGCGCGCCGATGGTCAGCCACCCGACGAATGCGGCCACCGGGTTGCCGGGCAGGCCCAGATAGACGGCGTCGTTCATGCGTCCGATCGCCAGCGGCTTGCCCGGCTTCATGGCGATCCGCATGGCCCGGATGTCGCCGCCGGCCTCACGGAACACGCTTGGCATATGATCTTCGTCGCCGACCGAAACGCCGCCCGTGGAAACGACCATATCGGCGCGGTGGCTGGCATCGATCAGCGCATCGGTCAGCGCCCGGGGTGTGTCGGGCACCGTGCCCAGGTCGAGGCGGTCGATCCACGGCTGGTCCAGCGCGGCGAGCAGGGTATAGCGGTTGGCATCGTGGATCTGACCCGGGGCCAGCGGCTCGCCGGGCTCGCGCAATTCGCTGCCGCTGGAAAACCAGGCGATGCGCAGTTTGCGCCGCACATCGACCGCTGCCTCGCCGATCGAGGCCAGAGCGGCGATCTCCCGCACGCCCAGCAGCGTGCCTTCGGCGACGACCGTGGCGCCGATGGCGGCGTCCTCGCCCGTCAGGCGGATATTGGCGCCCTGGCGGGGCCGATCAGCAATCGTGACCCGGTTGCCGCTTCGCGCGGCGTGCTCCTGCATGATGACGGTGTCGAGGCCAGCGGGTATTGGCGCGCCTGTCAGGATGCGCACGGCCGCACCGGTCGCGACCGCGTCCGCCGGCAACGGCGCGTCCCCGGCCGCCGCCCGTCCGTTCAGCTCCAGCGTCCAGGGGCCGGGTCCGGCCAGATCGGAATAACGCACGGCATAGCCATCCATCGCGGCGTGATCGAAAGCCGGCATCGGTGACCCGGCGCAGGCGCGCCCGGCCAGGACGCGTCCGACCGCATCGGACAGCGCGACCGTCTCCATCGGAACCGGTCGTGCCGCCAGACCCAGACCGGTCGCCAAAGCGTCGTCGAACGGCATCAGCCGGTTTTGCGGGCCGCTTGCACCAGTGCAATCATCCTGTGGGACAGCGCGCGGGCCCGACATCTCGTCGGCCGGATCGATCGCCGGCGGGCATATCACCATGATCTGGCTCCTTTCGTCCGGAGCGGCGGCCGGCCGCGTTGGCCGATATTAGCATCACGGGCGCCCGGGTTGCGAGCGGCCCTGTTACGAGAAGCGGGCATCACGAGGACAATGCTTCGGCATCGTTGACTGCCGTGTGCAGAATTGCCGCAATCAGGGCGGCGCCGGGCCGGTTGTCGCGTCCGGCGACCCCCATGACCCGGACCCATTGCTCGTCGTCTGCCCGCTCGCTGAATCGCCGGATGGCGAGGCGGGCGAAGTCCTCCGGTGCCAGCCCCAGCCGCTCGGCCGCCACGTTGATGCGGTCGATCAGGGGCGCTTGTCCGGCGGCGGCAAGCGCCGCGGCCAGGGCAGGCCCCGTCTCGGCCATCTCGATCAGGTCGCCCAGCATCGGCATCGACGCGTCCTGCGCCATGGTCATTGGACCAACGGGCTGGTCGCCGCCTCCAGGTCGACACCTTCGATTGCGGCCTGACCCGCCAGGATCGAGATGTATTGGTGGACAGCGCGCTGGAACACGCGGTCGGCCAGATAGTCGGCGATTTCGTCCTTTACCAGATCGAAGGGAAGTTGCTGGCCGTCGATGCGCCGGTCGAGCCGTATGACATGGACGCCGTATTTCGACATCACGGGCTCCTTCGCGATCGTGCCGGGTGTCATCGCCATGACCGCTTCCTCGAATTCCGGTGTCGTCTGACCCTGGGTGATCTGGCCGAGATTGCCGCCCGAGGACGCCGAGGGGCAGGCGGACAGGTCGCGGGCCATGGTTTCGAAACGCTCGGGCTGTGCCGTCAGTTCCTCGATTGCCGCGGCCGCGGCGGCGATGGCGGCTTGATAGGCTTGTCCGTCCGAGACGCGGGCCGGAAACAGGATATGCGCCGGCTCGTAGATGTCGGGGCTTGAGAACCGGCTTCGGTTGACGTCGTAGTAGCGCCGGCATTCGGCTTCGGTCGGCGCGGGTACCGTCACCTCCCGGTCCAGCAATTGCCGGATGCGCGAATCGTCATCGGTCTCGCGGCGTCCGTCGTCGTCTGTCTGCGGGTCGGCGCTGATTTCCAGACGGTCGGCCTGCTGCAGCAGCAATTCGCGGACCACCAGCGCATGGGTCGCCGCCTGCATGGCGTCGCTGGCGGATGGCGCCGGGTGGTGCTGGATCTCGCGCGTGATCGCGGTTTTCTCGATCTCCACGCCGTTCACCCGCACCGTTGGCGCCGGCGGCAGTGCCGCCGCGGCCAGATCGTTGGCATCGAACAGTTGCATCTGTCACTCCGCTGGTTGCGTGGGGCGGGACGTCTCGGCAGGACGCGAACCCGGCGAGGGGCGTTGCGCCTGACCGCCGGAATGGTCGGGATTGGCGGTCCGGACGACCTGATAGCCGCGCCGCCCCAGATACCAGATCGGTGCACTCCAGATATGGACCAGACGGCTGAACGGGAACAACAGAAAGATGAACAGCCCCAGGATGATATGAACCTGATAGGGCCATTCCAGTCCCTGGATCAGGTCGGCCGTGCCGTCGATGCGAAAGGTCAGCGTCCGCTGCGCCCATTCCGATGCGCGCAGCATGACCTCTGACTTGTCGTCATGGCTCAGCGAATAAGGGACCGAAATGAGACCCAGCGACAGCTGCAACCATAGAATGATCAGTATAGCGATATCCATCACGGTGCTGGTCTTGCGGATGCGGCTGTCGAACAGACGCCGGTGCAGCAACATCGTAAGGCCGATGAAGCAGGCAACGCCGGCCGTTCCACCGGCGACGATCGCAAGCATCGCTTTGTTCTCGGCCGTGATGACATAGCTGTAGAAGAAATGCGGCGTCAGAAGGCCGATGAAATGCCCGAAGAACAGGAACAGGATGCCGGCATGGAAGAGAACCGACCCCCAGATCAGTTGCTTGCGGCGCAGGAACTGGCTGGATTGCGCGCGCCAGGAATAGGGTTCGCGGTCGAACCGGATGATCGACCCGACGACGAATACGGCCAGCGCGATATAGGGAAAGATCCCGAAGAAGAAGGTATTGAAATAGCCGGACATGGCTTTGTCTCCTGATAGACCCCGCCCGTTTGGTGACGGACGGGGAATCGGCATCGGCGGTGCGTGCCGTCAACGTGCGCGGGTGGGGGGCGGGGCCAAACGCGGATCGCGCATATCCGCCCGCAGCCGGGTCTGAAGCCGCGATGCGCCGCATCCGCCTTCTGTTGAGCCTGGCATGGAGTCGGGACCAAAGGTCACGGCCGCCTCTTCCCATTCGCGATCGATCGCGTCGAGATCGTCGGCCGCCGTATCGTTTTCGGCCCGTAACGCGTCGAGCACTTCCTCGTTGGCTGGGCGCCGGGCGATGGTCAGCAGAGTCCGGAAGATCGCCCGGTACGGCGTTTCGCGCTTGGCCAGCCGGTCATCCAGCGCGGCCAGTATCTCCAGCGGATCGGCCAGCAGCACCCGCGCCCTGTCGATCGGGACCACAGCCAGAAATTCCAGGAACATCGGCAGATAGTCCGGCAGCTCGTTGGTGGCCGGGACGAAACCGTGTTCCTCGTAATGCTGGCCCAGATCGACCATGGCCTGGCCCCGGTCCCGGCTTTCGCCATGCACATGCTCGAACAGGTGCAGCGACAATGACCGGGTCCGGTCGAAAAGGAACGTATAGCGTTCCTGCAGCTCGTAGATGTCGCTGCTCTCGATGTCCGACAACAGCGGCTCCAGCGCCGCCCGGTCGGCCGCGTCGGCCAGTCCCTCCTGCTGCAGAACGGCGCGGATATCCGGGATCGCCTGCTGCAATTCGGTCGAGGGATAGCTCAGCAGGGCGGACAGGGCCTTGAATGTCCTGATCATCACGACACCTCCATCGGCGATGTGGCACGCTTGCGCTTGGGACCGCCGAAGAACATGGTCGCGTCGCTGGCCCCGCTGGAGCAGTTGTTACCGAACGAGAAGCCGCAACTGCCGCGCATGTCATAGGCATCGCTGTCGACTTCGCGGTGCGTGGTTGGAATGACGAACCGGTCTTCGTAGTTGGCGATCGCCATCAACTGGTACATGTCCTCGATGTCCTGCGCCTTCAGGCCGACCCGTTCGGCGATGCTTTCGTCGATGACACCGTCCACGGTTTTGGCCCGCATGTATCCCCGCATGGCCAGCATCCGTTCCAGGCACAGGGCGATCGGCTCTTCCTTGCCCGCGGTCAGCAAATTGGCGAGGTACTTCAACGGAATGCGTAACGAGCGGACATCGGGCATGCCGCCGTCGGTGCCCATCTTGCCGGCTTCGGCCGCCGACTGGATCGGCGACAGCGGCGGGACGTACCAGACCATCGGCAGCGTCCGGTATTCCGGATGCAGCGGGAAGGCCACCTTCCAGTCCATGGCCATCTTCCAGATCGGCGACCGTTTGGCCGCTTCCAGCCACGCTTCGGGTACGCCGTCGTGGCGGGCCTGCTCGATCACGGCCGGGTCGTTCGGATCCTTGAACAGCTTCAGCTGCTCTTCATACAGGTCCTGTTCGTTGGCGGCGGATGCGGCGTGCTCGATGCCGTCGGCGTCATAGAGGATGACGCCCAGATAGCGGATCCGTCCGACGCAGGTCTCCGAGCACACCGTCGGCTGGCCGGCCTCGATGCGCGGATAACAGAAGATGCATTTCTCGGATTTGCCCGACGCCCAGTTGTAATAGATCTTCTTGTAGGGACAGCCCGACACGCACATGCGCCAACCGCGGCATTTCTCCTGATCGATCAGGACGATGCCGTCTTCCTCGCGCTTGTAGATGGCGCCCGACGGGCACGAGGCGACGCAGCTCGGATTGAGGCAATGCTCGCACAGGCGCGGCAGATACATCATGAAGGTGTTTTCGAATTCGCCGTAGATCTCCTTCTGAACGCCTTCGAAATTCACGTCCTTCGAGCGTTTGGCGAATTCACCGCCCAGGATCTCCTCCCAGTTCGGCCCCCATTCGATCTTTTCCATCCGCTCGCCGGTGATCAGCGATCGCGGCCGGGCGGTCGGGAATGCCTGCGTCTCCTTGGACGATTGCAGGTGTTCGTAATCGAAGGTGAACGGCTCGTAATAGTCGTCGATTTCCGGCAGGTCGGGGTTGGCGAAGATCTTGGCCAATATCCGCCATTTCGATCCCTGTTTGGGATGGATCTTGCCTCCGGACGTCCGGACCCAGCCGCCGTTCCATTTCTTCTGGTTTTCCCATTCCTTGGGGTAGCCGATGCCGGGCTTGGTCTCGACGTTGTTGAACCACGCGTATTCCATGCCTTCGCGGCTGGTCCAGACGTTCTTGCAGGTGACGGAGCAGGTATGACACCCGATGCATTTGTCCAGGTTCAGTACCATGGCGACTTGAGCACGGATTTTCATTCCGCCGCATCCTTCTTGCTGTCTTCGTAGGGGCCTTCGAGCCAGTCGATCTTGTCCATCTTGCGCACGATGACGAACTCGTCCCGGTTCGATCCGACGGTGCCGTAATAGTTGAAGCCGTAGGATTGCTGGGCGTAGCCGCCGATCATGTGCGTGGGCTTGAGCGTGGTCCGGGTGACAGAGTTGTGAATGCCGCCGCGCTGTCCGGTGATCTCGGAACCGGGCGTATTCACGATCTTTTCCTGGGCGTGGTACATCATGACCATGCCCGGATTGACGCGCTGCGAGACCACCGCGCGGGCGGTCAGGGCGCCGTTGGTGTTGTAGACTTCGACCCAGTCGTTATCGACGATGCCGGCCGATTTGGCGTCGGTTTCCGAAATCCAGATCACCGGCCCGCCGCGGTTCAGGGTCAGCATCAGCAGATTGTCGGAATAGGTGGAGTGGATGCCCCATTTCTGGTGCGGCGTGATGAAATTCAGCACGACTTCGCCGTTGCCGTTGGGCACCGTGCCGCGAATGCGCTCGACCGTTTTCAGGTCGATCGGCGGCTTCCAGGTGCACATGGCTTCCCCGAATGCCAGCATCCAGCGGTGATCCTGATACAGCTGCTGACGGCCTGTCAGGGTGCGCCACGGGATCAACTCGTGGACATTGGTGTAGCCGGCGTTATAGCAGACCTCTTCGGATTCCAGCCCCGACCAGGTCGGCGACGAGATGATCTTGCGCGGCTGTGCCGTGATATCGCGAAAACGGATCTTCTCGTCCTGCTTCGAGCGCGCAAGATGGGTGTGTTCGCGCCCGGTGATGTCGGTCAGCGCCTGCCATGCCTTGACCGCGACATGGCCGTTGGTCTCCGGCGCCAGCATCAGGACGACCTCGGTCGCGTCGATGTCGGTGACGATGCGCGGTCGGCCTTTGGTGACGCCTTCCTCCGTCACCCGGCCATTCAGATCGCCCAGATCGCCGACTTCGGCTTCGGTTTTCCAGGTGATGCCCTTGCCGCCATTGCCGAGGGTGTCGAGCAGCGGCCCGACGGCGGTGAACTTCTTGTAGATGTTGGCGTAATCGCGCTCGACGACGGTGACCTGCGGCATCGTCCGGCCCGGGATCGGGTCGACCTCGCCGCGTTTCCAGTCGCGCACGTCATAGGGCTGGGCGATCTCCCCCGGTGTGTCGTGCAGGATCGGCGTGAGAACGACATCCTTCTCGACGCCCAGCACTTCTGGCGCGACTTCCGAGAACTTCTGCGCCAGATTGCGATAGATGTCCCAGTCGCTCTTGCATTCCCAGACCGGATCGGTCGCCGCCGTCAGCGGATGGATGAACGGGTGCATGTCCGACGTGTTCAGGTCGTTCTTCTCGTACCAGGTGGCCACCGGCAGCACGATGTCCGACAACACGCAGGTGGTGGACATCCGGAAGTCCAGCGTCACCAGCAGGTCGAGCTTTCCTTCCGGCGCATGCTCGTGCCACTTGGCCTCGTCCGATTTGGCCTGGCCCTCGACACCCAGATCCTTGCCCAGCACGCCGTGGGTCGTGCCCAGAAGATGCTTCAGAAAGTATTCGTGCCCCTTGCCGGACGATCCCAGCAGGTTCGAGCGCCAGACGAACAGATTGCGCGGCCAGTTGGCCGGATCGTCCGGATCCTGGCACGACATTTCCAGATCACCGCTTTTCAGCGCCTGCGCGACGTAGTCTTTCGGATCCAGTCCCGCTTCGGCCGCCATGGCGGCGACGGTCAGCGGATTCTGTTTCAGTTGCGGAGCCGATGGCAGCCATCCCATTCGCTCGGCGCGGATATTGTAGTCGATCAGCGAACCCGACCAGTCGCCTTCCGGCGCGGTCGGCGACAGGATCTCGTCGACGTCGAGTTTCTCGTACCGCCACTGGTCGGTATGGGCATACCAGAAACTGGTCGAGTTCATCTGGCGCGGCGGCCGCGACCAGTCGAGCCCGAAGGCCAGCGGCAGCCAGCCCAGTTGCGGGCGCAGCTTTTCCTGACCGACATAATGCGACCAGCCGCCGCCCGATTGGCCGATACAGCCGCACATGACCAGGAGATTGATGATCCCCCGGTAGCTCATATCCATGTGGTACCAGTGGTTCAGCCCTGCGCCGAGGATGACCATCGACCGTCCATTGGTCTTTTCAGCATTGGTTGCGAATTCGCGCGCCACATGGATGATCTTGTCGCGCGACAGGCCGGTGATCTTCTCTGCCCATGCCGGCGTGAACGGCACGTCCTCGTCGAAGGAGGCCGCGACATTCGCACCGCCGAAACCGCGGTCAATGCCGTAGTTTGCGCAATGCAGGTCGAAGACCGTGGCGACCAGCGTCTCGCCGTCCTTCAGCGTCACCCGGCGGACAGGGACGTTGCGGTCGAGGATCTCGCCGTGGTCGGTAGCGGTGAAATTCTCGGTCGCGCGGCCGCCGAAATAGGGGAAGCCGACGGTCGCCATCTCGTCATGGGCGTCGGCCAGCGACAGCGCCAGCCGGATGTCCCGGCCGCCGGAATCCTTCTCTTCGAGATTCCATTTGCCCTTTTCTCCCCAGCGATAGCCGATCGAGCCGTGCGGCGCGACCAGGGACCCGCTGACCTCGTCGATGCCGACGGTTTTCCAGTCGGGGTTGTTCGTCTCGCCCAGGCCGTCGGCGAACTCGCCGGCGCGCAGCAGCCCTTCGGCGATATACCGGCCGTCGCGTTTGGTCAGCTTCACCAGCATCGGCATATCGGTGTACTGGCGGGCGTAGTCATCGAAATACTTTGCCTGCCGTTCGACGTGATACTCCTTGAGCACGACATGGCCCATCGCCAACGCCAGCGCAGCATCCGTGCCCTGTTTGGGGTTCAGCCAAAGATCGGCGAATTTCGACGCTTCGGAATAATCCGGCGACACGACGACCGATTTGGTGCCCTTGTACCGGACCTCGGTATAGAAATGGGCGTCGGGCGTGCGCGTCTGCGGCACGTTCGAGCCCCATAGCATCAGGAAACCGGCATTGTACCAGTCGGCGGATTCCGGAACGTCGGTCTGCTCGCCCCAGGTTTGCGGGCTGGCCGGTGGCAGGTCGCAATACCAGTCGTAGAACGACCCGCACACGCCGCCGATCAGCGACAGGTAGCGCGCGCCCGCGGCATAGGAAATCATCGACATCGCCGGGATCGGCGAGAAGCCGAAGATCCGGTCCGGCCCGTGCTTTTTCGCCGTATAGGCGTTGGCCGAGGCGATGATCTCGTTGACCTCGTCCCAGGACGCGCGGACGAGACCGCCATGACCACGCATCTTGATATAATCCTGCCGCTTGGCCGGGTCCTCCACGATCGACGCCCAGGCGGAGACCGGCGTGTTCGTGGCCCGCGCCGCGCGCCAGTGGCGCAGCAGCCGCGACCGGATCAGTGGATATTTCACCCGCGAGCCGGAATAAAGATACCAGGAATAGCTGGCGCCCCGGGCGCAGCCGCGCGGTTCGTGGTTGGGCAGGTCGGGGCGCGTGCGGGGATAGTCGGTCTGCTGGGTTTCCCAGGTGACGATGCCGCCCTTGACATAGATCTTCCACGAGCACGACCCCGTGCAGTTCACGCCATGGGTCGAGCGCACGACCTTGTCGTGCTGCCAGCGTTTGCGATAGCTGTCTTCCCAACCCCGGCCTTCGGTGGTCGTGATGCCATGGCCGTCGGAGAATGGTTCGTCCTTCCGGGTCAGAAAGGTCAGACGGTCGAGGATATGGCTCATAGAAGGATCTCCTGAGTCGGTCTGAATGGGGGCCAGAATGGGGGCCGGAATGCCGGCAGCGGTCGCGGATGACGGCTCAGCATGGGATCTCCGCGTTTTTGCGTGTGTAGAACCACCAGGTCACGGCGATGCAGGTCGCATAGAAGGCCAGAAAGGCGATCAGCGCGGCTTCGGGTGATCCGGTCAGCGCCAGTGATGTGCCGAAGCCCTGCGGAATGAAGAAGGCGCCATAGGCGGCGATGGCCGAGGTGAAACCGATTGTCGCCGCGGACTCTCGATCGGCGGTGCGGCGAATTTCGTCGGCGTCGGTGGCGGTGCCGGCCATCGCCCGCGTCCGCTCGGTCAGGAAGATGACCGGGATCATCTGGAAGGTGGACGCGTTGCCGACGCCCGTCAGCGAGAACAGCACCAGGAAGGTCAGGAAGAAGCCCCAGAACATGCCGGCATTGACGAAGAAGATGACGCCGACGACGCCCAGCGCCATGCCGACGAATACCCACAGGGTCACCCGGCCGCCGCCGAACCGGTCGGCGATCCAGCCGCTGCCGGCGCGCGTCAGGGCGCCGAGCAGGGGGCCGATAAAGGCGATCTGCAGCGATTCCACGTCGGGAAACTGGGTGCGGGCGAGCAGCGGCAGCGCAGCGGAATAGCCGATGAACGAGCCGAAGGTGCCGACATAGAGCCAGCACATAACCCAGTTGTGCTTGCGGCGGAAAATGGCGGCCTGATCGGCGAACGAGGCTTTGGCGCTGGCCAGATCGTTCATGCCGAACCAGGCGGCAATCGACGACAGCACGATGAACGGCACCCAGATAAAGGCCGCGTTCTGCAACCAGATCGTTGAATCGCCGCTATCTACCGCCGGCGGGCCACCGATCGCGCCGAATACCGCGGCCGTGATGACCAGGGGTGCGGCGAATTGCAGACCGCTGACGCCCAGATTGCCAAGACCGGCGTTCAGGGCCAGCGCGTTGCCCTTTTCCCGCTTGGGAAAGAAAAAGCTGATATTGGCCATGGACGAGGCAAAGTTGCCGCCGCCGAACCCGCACGCCAGCGACAGGATCAGGAAAATCCAGTAGGGCGTATCGGGGTTCTGCAGCGCGAACCCGATCCCCAGCGCCGGTATCAGCAGTGACGCGGTCGATATCGTCGTCCATTTGCGGCCACCGAAGATCGGCACCATGAAGGAATAGAAGACCCGAAAGGTGGCGCCCGACAGGCCCGGCAACGCCGCCAGCCAGAAGAGCTGGCCGGTGGTGAAATCGAAACCGGCGGCCGGCATGAATGCTGCCACCACGCTCCAGATCATCCAGACGGCAAAGGCCAGGAACAGGGCAGGGATGGATATCCACAGATTGCGCCGGGCGACCCGGCGTCCCTCGCGCTCCCAGAATGAGTCGTCTTCCGGGGCCCAGTGCCGGATCACGCGTCCGTCGGCCGACAGGGATTGGGTGGCGGTCATGTCGTGGCTCCTGTGGCCGGGCGCGTGCCGGTATCGTGGTCGGAATGGTGGTCGGCGGTCGATTTGGTTCCGGGGCCGGGGCCGACGGTGCCGGCGCGCCGGTCCTCGCGCATGCCCTGGAACTCGGGCAGTTGAGGCAGCCCGGCCAGTTGCGGCGCCGAGGCCCTTTCCATGCGCAGGATCGCCAGATGCATCCAGGTAAGAGCGGTGCCGGCGAGCAGAAACAGGATCATGAAACTGCTGGTCCAGATGCCGGTGATGTCGTTGACCACGCCGAACACCATGGGCAGGACGAAGCCGCCGAGGCCGCCGACCAGGCCGACAATGCCGCCGACCGAACCGACATTGTCCGGGTAGTAGACGGGGATGTGCTTGAAGACGGCCGCCTTGCCCAGCGACATGGCAAAGCCCAGCGCGAACAGAATGACGGTGAACGGCACCAACCCCATGGCCAGGCTGAACTCGATCGGGCCGTCGACGCCGTGAACGGCATAGTCCGTTGGTGGATAGGACAGCAGGAACGTGCAGACCAGGGCGACGCCGAAGGTCCAGTACATGATCCGGCGCGCACCGTACTTGTCCGACAGATAGCCGCCATAGGCGCGGAAGACGGACGCGGCGAGCGAGAACGTCGCCGCCAGGGTTCCGGCGAGCCGGATATCGAGGCCGTAGACCTCGACGTAATAGCGCGGCAGCCACAGCGCCAGGGCAACGAAAGCGCCGAATACGAAGAAGTAATAGATCGCGAACCTCCAGACCTGCAGCTTCACGAGTGGGCTGAGCTGCATCCCGGCCGAGGGCGGTTTCTCGCCCGTCGCCCGGCGGTGCCTGATGACCGGGTCGTCATCGGCGGTCAGCCAGAACGTCACCGCCATGGCAGCCAGAACCACGGCCCAGATCTGGGCAACGGCGGTCCAGCCCCAGGCGACCATGACGAAGGGAGCGATGAACTTGGTGACGGCAGCGCCGACATTGCCCAGACCGAAGATGCCGAGCGCGGTGCCCTGGCGATCTCTCGGGTACCAGCGTGACAGATAGGCCACGCCGACCGAAAATGCCCCGCCGGCCAGGCCGACCCCAAGGGCGGCGGCCAGATAGGCGCCGTAGCTGCCGGCCACCGTCAGCAGCCCGGTGGCCAGCGCGGCGGCCAGCATGACCAGCGTCATGACCGGCCGGCCGCCGAAACGGTCCGCCAGCATGCCCAGGCCCAGCCGGCTCAGGGAGCCGGTCAGAATGGGAAGGCTGACCAGCAGCGCGAACTGCGTCTCGTTCAGCCCCAGTTCCTGTTGGATCTGAATGCCGATGATCGAAAATATGGTCCAGACCGCAAAGCAGATCGTGAACCCGACGGTGCTGAGGGTCAGGGTCTTCTGCTGCTGTGTTGGAGTCACACCCTCCAGGGTATTCATCGCCACCGACTCCTGTCCCGGTCTCAAATCTGGCGCCAGACACCGCTATTCGGCGGCGCTGCCATGGATCGATCACGGTGAAATCAATAGCCGCGACCGACATGCCGAGAGACGATCACAGGAGTATCCGGAGTGGGAATTGATCCAGATCAAAAGAGGTATCAAGAGACCGCCAGATCAACTTCACTTTGATTCTGTTAGTTCTTGAAAATGACTTCAGTCATGTGTTGAATTGATAATTATCAATTGATGTCGGTGTGGCAGACTGATAACTCGATATGGTACCGACTCGCAGCCATGACCGAGGGGGGGTGAGAAATGCCGATAGCGGATCACGAATTCGAAGCAATCGTGGCGCTGTCCATGTTCGAGAATGTCGGACCGGACCGGCTGAAGCGTCTGACCGATGCCGGATTTCTTCAGACCTTTCCCCGGCACACGGTTCTGTTTGGTCAGGGTGACAATCCCGATTTCCTGCATGTGCTCATCGAAGGATCGGTCGCGCTGTTCGCTCATACCGGCGACGACAATCGCACCTCGACCATGGAAGTCGTCGAGCCGGTCGATACCTTCATTCTCGCTGCCGCGGTCACGGGCATGCCCTATCTGATGGGTGCACGCGTTCTGGCGCGGTCGCGCATCCTGATGGTGCCGTCGGACGTCCTGCGCCAGATCATCCATGAAGACAACGATCTCGCCGTCGCGATGATGCTGGCCCTTGCCCGTCAGTTCCGCGTCATGGTTCGGCAGGTCAAGAATCTCAAGCTGCGGACTTCCGTTCAGCGAACGGGGTCCTATCTATTGCTGTTGTCGGAAACCGAAGGGGTAAAGAAGCGGTTCCAGCTTCCGTACGATAAACGCACCCTTGCGGGGCGGCTGGGGATGACGCCGGAGAACCTGTCCCGTGCCTTCGGAACCCTCAAGCAATACGGGGTGACCATCAGCGGACAGACGGTCAGCATTGAAGATCCAGACCTGTTCCGCGACGCATTCGCTCTCGACAGGTTGCTGGATTCCGAGTGATACGGAGAACGACGAGGATGACGGAGTTTCGGAAGGTGGGCGACTTCTGGCGGCCGGGGATCGGTAACCGGCAATGAACGCCTCGGGAAACCAGGCCCAACGGCTCCCGGTGGTCGGCAAGCCGCTTGCCCAGCACACGCTCGGTGAAATTCTCGACCGTGTCCGGCGGGCCGGCGGCGATGGAGAACCCAGCGTGCGCGATGTGGTCGAGGCGTTGGGGCGGCGGTCGTTCGGGCCGCTGCTGTTGGTGCCGGCGCTGGTCGTGGTGACGCCGCTGAGTGCGATTCCGGGCCTGTCGTCCATCATCGGGCTGAGCATTGCCCTGATCGCGGTGCAGATGGTGTTCGGCCGCGACCATGTGTGGCTGCCGGGCTGGATCATGCAGCGTCGCGTCGCCCGGGAGCGCCTCGACAAGGCGCTTTCGGTGCTCGACAGGCCGGCGGGTTTCGTCGACCGTCTGACGCGTCAACGCTTGTCGTGGCTGGTCCGGCCGCCGTTGTCCTGGGTGCCGCAGTCGATCTGCATGTTATGCGGGCTGGCGATGCCGTTTCTGGAACTGGTGCCGATGTCGTCGACGATTCTGGGTGCAGCCGTTTCGCTGTTTGCCCTGGCGATCGTCACGGCCGACGGCCTGATCGCGATCTTCGGGCTCGCGATCATCGCCGGCGCTGCCGGCCTTGTCGTCGGGCTGTTCTAGTGTTGGATCCCATCTTGTGGTGGATGGTTAACGTCCCCGGACCAGTGAAAAAAGCCGTCTTATGCCTTCGGTCATCCCCCCACGCAGGAAGAGGACGATGACGATGATGAACAGGCCGAACAGAATCGGCCAGCGGGCCCAGTAGATCGAGATGACGTCGGCCAGCCAGGTATAGATGACTGCCCCCAGCACGGGACCGAGCGGATGGCCCACGCCGCCGAGGATCGACATGAATACGATGGCAGCGGACTGGTTCATGCTCGCAATACTAATGGGCACGATCTGCCACTGAATGGCGTAGAGCGCGCCGGCAACGCCGGTCATGGCGCCCGCCACGGAAAAACACAGCAGCTTGTAGTGGCCCACGGAATAGCCGATAGCCTCCACACGCTCCTGATTGTCCCGGATGCCGCGCAGGACAAGGCCGACAGGTGAGGTCACCAGGCGATAGAAGATTCCCAGACACAAAAGGAATATGACGACGACAAGGACGTAGACGGCGATCGTGCTGTCCAGCGGGATCGTCATCACGCCGAGATCGAGGTCCGGGCGGTTGAATCCGCGCAGGCCCGACGATCCGCCCGTAACTTCACGCCATGACAGCGAGACGAAGTAGACGAGCTGCGCGAAGGCCAGGGTCATGAGGATGAAATAGACGTTCCGCAGCCGCAGGGTCAGCAGCCCGACCAGCGCCGATCCGATGGCGCCGCCAAGTGCGCCGGTCAGGATCGCCGGCACGGCGGAGGCGCCGAGGTGCAGCAGTACGTTGCCCGCCGCGAACCCCCCGATGGCAAAGAAGGCCGATTGGCCGAATGATAAAAGGCCGGTGTAACCCAGCATCAGGTTGAAGGCCGTCGCGGCAATGGCAAGGATGACGATGTCGATGGCCAGAGACATCGAAATGATCTGCGGAAGCAGGACCACGCCGGCGAGCACGGCCAGCGTGCCCAGCACCACGTAGAGGCGTGAACCGTCCCGCCCTGATTCTTCCTGCGTACCGTCGCCCATCGGCTGCACCTTTTCCTCAGACATTCAACGGGTCCCGAAAAGGCCGGTCGGCCGGATCAGGAGCACAAGCATCATCACGCCATAGATGCTTATCCAGGGCGCCAGTGGATGGATGAGGGTCGCGAATTCCTGGACCAGGCCGATCAGGATGCCGGCGAAAATGGCGCCATAGAGGTTGCCGAGCCCGCCGACGACCACGATGACAAAGGAAAGGGCCAGAATGTCCATGCCGATAAAGGGGTGGACGCCCCGGATCGGAAGGCTGAGGACCCCCGCCAGGGCGGCGAGCATCGTACCGATGGCAAAGCTGACGGCGAAGAGAATGCGGATATCGTAGCCGAGCAGCATGACCATTTCGCGCTTGTCGATCGCCGCTTTGATCAGGGCGCCGTAATAGGTGCGCTCGATCAGAAGCCAGCACGAGGCGATCACCACGATCGCAACGCCAAGGATGAAAAGCCTGTACTTCGGAAAAAAGATCGGCCCGAGATCAACGGCGCCCAGGAGGCTCGGCGGGGGAAGGGCGCTTTGACCGGAGGCGCCCCATATCAGGATGATGACTTCCTGCATGATGACGGCAATGGCGAACAGAGCCAGCAGGACGTATGTTTCGTTTTCCGGATTGTCGCCGTAGAGACGTTGGGCGAGGCCCCGCTCAAGGGCGGCGCCAACCAGCCCCATAAGCAGCGGCGCCAGGATGAGTGCCAGCCAGAACGACCCCGTCACACCCAGCACCGTGAAGCCGAAATAGGCCCCGAGGGCAAAAAGCGCACCATGGGCAAAATTGGGAATGTTCAGCATTCCCAGGATGAAAGTCAGTCCGAATGCGGTCATGGCGTAGAGGGCGCCGGTGGTCAATCCGTTGAGAGACTTGATCAGGTACAATTCCATCGCTGACCGCTTCCTGAAGAGTTATCCGGGGAAATCCAGCGCCAACCGGGTTGCGACGGCGCCATCGTCGGCGCCGCCGCAACCGTGCTCAGGCGATCAGAGTTCGCCGATATCCTCGCATCCCAGTTCTTCGGCGGGCGGCATTTCGCTCGACGTACTCACGACCCGTGCCACGTCGAACTCGTCTTCCATGTCGCCCGGTGCTTTCCCCTCGGTAACGAAGAAGGGCCGAATGGTCTGGTGAGTGTCGGCATCGATGCGGGTCGGCCCGACGACACTGTCGAATTCCCAGCCTTCCAGGGCCTGCACGACCTCGGCCGGATCGGAACTGCCGGCGCGCTCGATACCCTTCAGGAGGATTTCCAGGGCGGCAAAACCACTGCCTGCCGGATATCCCGGAGGTGCACCGTGCAGATCGATGAACGCATCGGAGAACTCGCGCGCCGGTTCCGCCGTGAAATAGAAGGCGCTGCCGATGATGATGCCCTCGGTGATCGACGGGTCCTGGCGCAGATAATCTTCGATTCCGCTGCCCCAGGGCACCAGGATCTGGGTGGATTGGCCAAGACCGAAGGATACGGCCTCGCGGATCGCCTGGGCGGTATCGAGGCCGAAGTTGTTGAGCACGAGAACGTCGGGACTGGCGGCCATGATTTCACCCATGTACCGGGAGAATTCACGCTCGCCCAGCACGTGACGGGATTCGCCGACCCATTCGATATCGTGGTCGGCCCCGATCCTCTTTTCGAGTTCCTCCATCGTCCAGCCGAAAGCGTAGTCGGAGGTGAGCATGTACCAGCGTTTGCCGTCGGGGTTCTTCTGCATGGCGTAGTCCATGGAACCCTTGACGCCGGTATAGTAAGGCGGCGCCCACTGGAACCAGTAGCGATGGCATTCCACCGGCCCGCCGCTCCAGTAGTGAATGACTTTTTCGCGCCGGGCCACGTCGGCCACTGCCTGGGCGACGTCGTCCGCCCAGGGGCCGACAATGCCGACGACATTCTCGCTCTCGATCGCCTCCGCAACCCGGCGGGTGGCGATGCCGGAATCGTTGCCGGTGTCCCGGATGATGTAATTGATGGGCCGGCCCAGGATTTCGCCGCCGAATGACTCGACCGCCATCTGCTGGCCGCGCATGATCTGTTCCCCGTCGGCCGCATAGGGACCGGTCTGCGGAATGATTCCAAGGATCGTAACCGGCCCTTCGCCGGCAAGAAGCCGTGACGGACTGAAGGTGCCGAGGGCGCCTGCCGCCAGGCCTGCGGCGCCCATCCCTTTCATTACGCCCCGTCTGGAAACGCAACGTCCTGAAACGCCATTTCTGGCTGTCATTTGAGCCTCCTTGAATTATTCGGCCATCCGACGGCAATACGGTGCGGTGCCGCCGATAACGCGTGAGCAGGCACTTTCGGGGCATGCCTCCAACCCATCCGACCCGCCGCCGTCATTCAGCACGACCATGGCTGCGGCGATCCGGTGTCTCTCTGGTAATTCCATGATTGATCTTACCCAATGCCAAGATGCCGCTGCGCCAGTTGCGGGGCATCGGCCAGTTCGCTGCGCGAGCAGGTGTGTGCGATGCGGCCGGTATCGAGCACGTAGATGCGATCACATAGCGCCATCGCCACATCGAGCTTCTGCTCGACGAGCAGCATCGACATATTCTCCTTTTTCAGCGTCGTGAGTACATCGGTAACCAGATCGACCATGACCGGCGCCAGACCCTGAGATGGTTCGTCGAGCATGACGACCTTGGGTTCGGCCAGGAGGGCCCGGGCGATCGCCACCATCTGCTGTTCGCCACCGCTGAGATGACCGCCGAGCCGTTTCAGCAGTGGCCTGATGATCGGAAATGTATCCAGGACGCGTTCCATGGCGCCGGCACCCGCGCTGGTCCTGCGGGCCGCCAGCATCAGGTTGTCGCGAACAGTCAGGGTCGCGAAGATATCCCGCGTTTCGGGCACGGTTATCAGGCCCGATCGCGCGATCGTATCCGCCCGCAGATTCGTAATAACGCGGCCATCGAAGGTAATCTGCCCTTCGGCGGTGGGCAGCAATCCGGCGATGGTTCGAATAGTGGTCGTCTTGCCGGCGCCGTTGCGCCCGAGCAGGGCCACGACCTCGCCCGGATCCAGCGTAAGGTCGATGCCGTGAAGGATGTGGCTCTTGCCGTAATAGGCATGGACGCCGGACAGGGTAAGGCCGGTCATGCGACACCTTCAGGGCTGACACTTCGTCCGAAATACGCTTCCTGAACTCCCTCATCCGCCGAAATTTCAGCGGCATTTCCCCTTGCGATCACATGGCCGAAGTTGAGCACGGTAATGCCGTCGGCGAATTCCAGAACGAGGTCCATATTGTGTTCGATCAGGAGAATGGAGTAGCGGGATTTCAGGTCACTGATGAAGGCGATCGTCTTCTGTAATTCGCCTGACGACAGGCCACTCGTCGGTTCGTCCAGCAGCAGCAGGCTTGGCTCGCACGCGAGCGCGATGCCGATATCGATCAGGCGTTGCGCCCCATAGGGAAGGGTCTGCGCTTCCTTGTGCGCCTGATCGGCCAGATCAAGCTCACCGAGTATCCGATCCGCCAGAGCTTCGGCCGCCTCGACTTCCTTTCGCCGTCCGAACATCGACGTCCAACCCACGCCCTTGGCTCGATAGGCGGCCGCCAGGATGTTCTGTCGGACTGAAAGCCGCGGGAAAATGTTCGTCTTCTGGTAGGAACGCGCGATCCCGAGTTTGACACGGGCACTCAGGCCCGTGCGTGTGATGTCTTCACCCTCGAAGATCACATGTCCGGCTGTGGCCGGCATGGTTCCGGTAAGGAGATGGAAAAGCGTTGTCTTTCCGGCGCCGTTGGGCCCGACGACAGCGTTGAGCTGCCCGCGCCGAACCATCAGATCCACGTCGGCGACGGCCGTCACGCCGCCGAACGACTTCGTAAGCCCTCTCGTCTCCAGCAGTGCATCGTCAGCATCTCCGGCGGGACTTTCAGAAACCGTCATTCGTACCATCCGCAAGCGTGAGGCAGTTTTCGATCCGTGCCGCGAGATGCAGCAGGTCGCCGTCGCATCCATACCGGCCCGTCACCATCAGTCCGGTCGGGAGCGCGTGGCGAGTGCCCAGCGGAAGCGACAGTGATGGCGCCCCCAGCAGGTTTGCCGGCCACTGAAAGGTGACCATCGCATCCCGCACGGGCGTCGGCCCTGAACGAAGGGTAAGAATTTCCTGCCCGATTTCAGGCGGAACATCAGGCAACGTGGGCGAGATAACGGCGTCGAAGCCACCCATCGCGTCGGCGACTTCGCGGCACCAGGCCCGGCGGAATTGCTGAGCGCGGAGATAGTCGACGGCGCGTGCTTCTCCTCCTGCCTGCAGAAATACCCGCACATCGTCGGAAATGGCCTCGGGATGCTTTTTCATGTGCTCGCGATGATAAGCGGCCGATTCCGAAATTATGATCATGAGCCAGGCGGCGCGGGCGACGTCGGTATCCGGGTAGTCGAAGGTGCTGATGCGGGCGCCGGCGTCGGTGAGTATGCCTATGGCCGTTCCCACAGCCTCGGCCACCTCGTCGGATACGCCCCGTTCCCAATTGGACGGGATGCCGAGTGCCATCCCGTTCAGAGCGCCCGTCGGGCCGGATGCAAAGGAGTCTGTGAATCGGTCCATGAGGGCCTGAGATCCGGAGGCCGCCGCCGTCATCAGCCAGGCATCGGCAACCGTCTCTGTTAGCGGTCCGATGTGATCGAGGCTCCAGGCCTGCGGAACACCGCCCTGCCGGGAGATCAGATCGTAGCTCGGTTTGAATCCGACGATTCCGCAACAGCATGCGGGAATCCTGACCGATCCGCCGGTATCTGATCCGAGCGCCGCCGGCACAATTCCGGCCGCCACGGCTGCTGCTGACCCGCCGCTGGAGCCGCCGGGAATTCGTCCCCGGGCGCGGGGGTTGCCAACGCGGCCATGAGCGGGATTGTCCGAAGTAACGCCATAGGCCCATTCATGCAGGACCGTCTTGCCGATGATCGCGGCGCCGGCCTGCTTCAATCGCGCCACGCATTCGCCGTCCGTCGCTGCCACGCGATCCTTGAAAAGGGCGCTGCCCCCGGTTGTGGGATGGCCGGCGATGTCGATGACGTCCTTTACCGCAATCGGGATACCGTCGAGCAATCCGACTGGCGCGTTGTCTGAAAACCGGGCGTCGGACGCCGCCGCCGCCGTCCGGGCTTCCGCCGGGGTCAGCCGCAAAAACGCGTTATCCGACCCCTCGGCTGCCGAAAGCGCGGTGTGGACAACGGTGCCCGGCGCGGATCGACCGGACCGGTAGGCCCCGGCGATCGGCAAGATCGCGGATCGGATCGACGTGTTATGGAGCGGAGCGTCCGATGCGAATTGCGGCGCCGCTTTGACGGTGTGCGGCGCGAAGGCCGGTATCGTTGGGTCGTCGAAACCGACGCGGTCGGCGGTCGTCAAGATGGCTTCAAGACCGGCGACGAGTTCCTTGTGAGCCACGAAGACCTCAATGTTGCGGAGTCCGAATCGCGAAAGTCGATGCCCGGAGGCCCTCACCACTCATCCGTTTCATTTTATTATTATTCAGAATCAATGTGGAAACAAGCTTTGAAGCGTGTCGGTCTCCATAGCCTTGTATGTACAGATACTGGCATGGATTCAGGCGGGGCGGCTGAGATCGTGGCGAATGTCAGCGTTCAGATGCAAGGCAGTGCCCCGCGTCCACCCAGCAGCTTGCGCCATGATTCCCTGCGGAGGCTTCGGGCTCGTGAATCGGATTGCCCGGTCTATATTGCGGGCGCCTCGGGCCCGGTCGCGGGCATTCTGTAATCGGGTGCTTCTCCCGAGCATTGCGGCAATCGAACTGGGCCTGTAGAATCATGAGTGCAAGCAGAAGTGACGCTAAGAGAGGAGGCAAATGTCATGAGGCGGACCCGGCAACAGGCATCGGTGGCCACACTATGATCGCGGCACGAATTGGTGTCTATGCGGGCACGGTCGCAGTGTCGGCGGCATTTGCGGCGATTACTGTCGCCGGAACCCCGGCGAGTGCGCAGGAGACGCGGCTTTGCGGCATGCCAGACGACCCCGAAGCTCTCGACGCACTGCTCGACGGGATCGTCTCGATCGATCATGGGGCATGGTATGTCCGCTACCTGAACGGATATGCCCTGATCGGCCCACGCCCCATCGTCGCCGAACCGGAACCACGCGAGGATGGCGGTTTCATCATGAGCCGATCGGGCTCGTCGGGGCTGAGCGGTCGGCCTGCCGCCGGAGCAGAGCCGTCGCCGGAGCCGCCTGGTTGGCGTCCGATTCCGGGACCCGCCAGCATGACGGTGGCGTTCGAATTCGCCGAATCCGACGATCCCCTGCCCCGGCTCAAATCCGTTGAAACCGATGACGGTGTGCGCATCGACCCGCCCTTCACACTGTCCGGCATCGAAGCGCAGTCGGGCTGCGCGCCCAGGGACCTGCCAAGGCTGATCGGCCGGGCTTCCGGCCTTCCGGGCGCGATTACCGATATCAACCTGATCATGACATCTACGGAACGGATGGTCGGCCTGGTCCGGGACAGTGCCCCGGCCCAGGACGTCGATTTTTTCTACCACGTCGAACTGACGCCCGCCGTCGATCCGCCGTTGCGGGACGATCCATTGACCGTCGTTGAAACGCAACCGTCCATGGAACGGGAAAACGTGGATTTCGACACGCCGCCGATCACGGTTGAATTCAGCGAACCGGTCGTCGCCGAAACCATGTCCGACGCATTCACGCTGGAAACCCGTGCGCCCGGCGGCCAGCGCATATCTATCGCCGGCACCGTCACCGGCGGCGGGACGACATTCACTTTTCGGCCGGACGAACAACTTGATCCGGGGGTTCGTTACCGGGCGACGATCGAAGGCGGCGCTGACGGGGTCGAAGGTGTGGACGGCGCCGTTCTCGAAGCCGATCATTGGTGGGATTTCTTCACGGTCGTGGATCTGGGCACTCAGGCCGATGAAAACGACCGGTTCAGCCTCGACGTCTATCAGACCACCCGGAACGCGCCGCTCGTGCCCGGAAAGCGAACAATGACCCGGATGTCGGTCAATTGGACTTTGCACGAACACATCGAACCGGGATGGCAGGTTGACGCCTTTCCCGCCGAGGTCGATCTGATGCCGGCTCATCGCCGGGTGCAGGATCAATTCGGCGAATGGCACGACATCCAGGACGATACGGTTCTTCGCGTCCGGCACCCGGACGAGGTCGCCACCGAGCAGCATCGGCGCATGGCGCGGACGACGCTGAACTACTATGGCTGGCAACCGGGCGGCGACGGCGCCGTCGATCTGGCGATGGAGCTGACGCCCCATGACGTCTATCCGGCGCCCCGGCCCGACCTTAGCTGGGACTTCAACCGCGAAGCACCGATGTGGCAAGGAACGCCGCAGGATCCGCTGACGCTGC
Organism: Fodinicurvata sp. EGI_FJ10296; assembly: GCF_040712075.1. Lineage (NCBI taxonomy): Bacteria > Pseudomonadati > Pseudomonadota > Alphaproteobacteria > Rhodospirillales > Rhodovibrionaceae > Fodinicurvata > Fodinicurvata sp. EGI_FJ10296. Next base: position 58,333 of record NZ_JBFCVL010000010.1, on the reverse strand, counting down.
ACTGGGTAACATTGAAAGTCGGAACGTGGAGCGACAGTCTCGACATGACGGATCTCGGCCGTCTGAACGGGATCCTGAACGACGCGAGCGATTTCACGACCCAGGTCTTTCCCGTTCTCGGCACGGCGGCCAGTCCGCTCGGCCCTTACACACCGGGCGACACGGTATCGACCCTGCTGGACGATGCCGAGGGCGTCACGGATGCGATTCAACAGGCGTTCTCCGACATCGAGGACAGCGAATGGTCGATCGGTCCGGACGCCATCGTTCGCCGCATGCTGCTGCGGCTCGGTCGGCATTTTGCCGGCCAGATCGGACCCAACGACGTTCTGGTGGCCTTTCACCCCTTGAACTTCCTGGATCACGGACTGGCCGTCAGCGGTGTTCAGGTTCGCCCAGAGGACGCCGATAGCGGATTCGACCGCAGGGTCGTGCGGATGCCGCTCGACGCCAACATGTCACCGGCGGTGGCAATCGAGCGCGAGGCGCTGGCTCATGGCCTCGTTCATGAATTGACCCATGTCTATGGACTCCATCATTATCCGGGTCATATGAGCGAAATCACGCCGCGCGACGAGATGGGCGAATTTGATGGAATCGAAGGATTCCGCATCAGACGGGACGGCCTTGAAGGCTGGAACAAGTCTTCCACGGACGGCAATCAGGAACACGGTCAGCTGTTTCCCGTCATGTTTCCGGCAATCAGGCCGTTGGATCGGGTCTTTATACTCGATGATCACTATGACCATTTGCTGAATGCTTTTGCGGGCACTGGGACGGTCATTGAATCCGGCGGCATCGACCGCGCACCGCCGGCCTGGCCTTCCTTGTTCAGCACTGCCTATGCAGAATCCGGCCCGGCGGAGACGTCCAGCCTGATGATCAGCGGCGCCCTTCATCCGGACGGATCCGGCGCCGTGATCGAAAGCACCCATTGGCTTGACCACGACGCCACCGACGAGAACCCGGATGACAGCGGCGATTATACAGCCGAGTTGCGCGATTCCGCCGGAACAGTGATCGCCGTCTCGCACTTCCGGCCCGAGCCGCCGCTGGTGGAGAATCAGGCCGCGAGAGACCGGCTCGCCGAAGCCGGGCTCAATGTCGACGAACCGTTCTGGTGGGCGCAATTCTCTGTTCGCATCGCCGACGACGCCAATGCCCATGATGTCGTCATCCGACGCGGCAACGATGTCTTGACGACAACCGATGTGCCGAGGAACTACTATCGTTGATCGGCCGGAATAATGGCGGCGTGGTCCGGGCGTCAGTCACGCCACTATCGCGGGACCACGCCGCCATGACACAGTGGACGGCTACGCCCAGGCGCGCATGCGCTACCGAAGCAGGTCGGCCGAGTCCCGATACTGCCCATGTTCGCGCGGGTATTCGTCCAGGGCCTCGTCATAGCAATGGATCCTGCCGGCCAGGCTGGGACGCGCCATGTGCTGGCTGGTCGCCGGCGTGGTCTCGCCCTCGGCGTCTTCACCCTCGGGCATGCGGATGCCGTGTTCCTGGCGGGTGCGCCGCTCCACGACCGAGACAAGATCCTCACCCAGGTCGAGCGCCTGCAAAAGCCGCCGTTCCACGTTGCGGGTAATGAGGTCGCGGGCCTCGCCGTTGTCGCCGGCGTCGAAACTCTCTAGGGCGCGACGCTCGAACCCTTCGCGCTCGTCGAGCAGATCCTGCTCGAAAAGTTCGATCTCGCCGGTCACCGGGTGCAGGAACTGCTCGGGACGCTCGCAGGTGTGATAGAGCAGCCGCTTGAAAGTCCGGGTGGCATAGCGCGTGGCTTCCACCGGTGCATAATCCGCATCGAGGAAGTGCGAGTCCGCATCCTTCGTCATGTAGCGGTGCTGCGTGAATTCCGGCGGGACGGATTCAGTCCCGATCGGGATCGGTACGAAGGGCGTCGTGATCGCGCCGGTCACCGCGACCCACAGCGTCTGCAGTTCCGGGTGAACGTCCGGCCTGATATGGGCCACCTGACCATAGCCGGCACGATCATCCGCCCAGCGAGGGTCGCGGACATAAGCCAGCATGTCTTCCAGCCGGATCGGTGCCATGTCCTCCAGTTCCCGTTCCCGTTCGGGCGGATTGCGCGCTGCGGAATAGAAGGCGGGAACGGTGGCGCTGGGATCGTCGGCCGGGAAGGGCTGGCCAAGGACGTCCTGCAGGTTCAGCGTTTCCCCGCCGTCCCACCAGCCTTGCTCACGCGCGAATTCGACCAGATTGTCCGAGGCCATATAATCGTCGGAGCCTTCAAAGTCGGCGGGGAACTCGTGGATGTAGCCCGGATAGGATACCCGGACTTCGTCGGGGCCGATCCGCTCGGCCGCCCACAGGCCCTCGCCGCCGGCATAGTTGATGAAGACCCAGCCTTCATTTTCGTCGGCGAACAGGTGGGAATTACCACCATAGGTTGAAAAACCGTGCTCGTCGATCAGATCGCCTATGATCTCGACCGCTTCGCGGGCCGTTGTCGCCCTTTCCATGGCTGCGCGGGCGAGATCGCTGTAATTCGGCCCGGTTTGCGGCTGGGTTTCGGCGGCTTCTTCCGACATCTCGACCAGTTCTGCACGCGACGGCGACCAGATATCCCGCGCGGCGACGCCGTGTTCGTTGAGACCGCCATTGGTCAGCGGCGGCGGGAAGCCGGCATATTCGGAATAATTCGACGTGATGTACTTATAGGTCGTCGCGGCCTGGGGAATGTCGGTCAATTCGCCAGGTATCCAGGCGTCCTCGGTGACGCCGACGCGCGTGGTCGACCCCTCCGGATGCTCCTGACGCGGGACGATCTCGATCCAGTGGCTGGACGGCTCGTGACCGAACCCGGCCAGGATCGTGGAACCGTCGGCAGTCAACTCGTTGCCGATAAAGATGCCAATGCTCTTTTCGCCGGGAAAATTCCTGGCGCCCGGCCCCGCATTGCCTGGCCCGGCATCTTCGGCAGCCGCTTGGGTCGCAGTGACGAATGCCAGGGTGCAAACGAATGGCAGAGTACGGCGCGCGCAGACGCCGCGGAAGTGTTGACGATGTCTCACGGATGATCCCCCTTCCAAAAACGAAGACAGTGCTGGCTTCGGCAACAGCCTTCGTCATCAAACATGACGGGGCAGTTGCAAGAGCCATGCCTGCACAACGCAGAAGGAAGGGTTGTGTTCCAGCTCGCTCGGTGAATCCATGGCTGAATCGAGCGCGCGAGGTTGGCGATATCGTCATCCGCCACGAAAATGCGACTCTCGTCGCGGTTGACGCGGCCTGAGGGTAAGGCCCATACCTGAGTCGTCAAGTTCAGGTGATGTATCCGTGCCATGGATCCGAGAAGGAGAAGTGCCGTGTGTCGAATTGCCGGCTTCGTCCTGGCGGCGTGTCTTCTTGTCGTGTTCCTGGACGGCGGGCCGGCTCGTGGCCAGTCTTCGTCCAACGCCGCGCCAACTGCCGCGCTGAACGTACCGTCGAACGAGGCGGGGTTCGATCCCATTCCCCCGCCTGAATTTCTGGCTGAGGTTGACCGCATCGTCGAGTGGATTTTCGAAAATTCGCCCTACGACCGAATGGACACCATGCCCGCCTTTGTGAAGGTGCCGAGAACCACGATCAACTATATCGTATACTCGCAATTGCCCGAGGGGTACCAACAGCAGGATTGCATCAACGCGCTATACACGCCTCCGATCATTCTGCTGGCGGAAGACTTTGAATCGGTAGGTTGCAACTTCACACTGGTGCATGAACTTGTGCATCATCTGCAGTGGGAGTCGGCGGCCGAATTCCGGTGCACACTTGAGGCTGAACGCGAAGCCTATGAAATCCAGGCGCTTTGGGTGATGGAAACCGGTATCGGGGAAATGCCATCACCGCTGTTTCTGCGCCGATTGACCTGCAATAATCCGCACGACTTCTCCCGCTGAACGGACGCATCTGGTCTTGTTCAATTTGTTGTGTGAGTTCTACGTCCTATTCGGCTTCCAGGGGTCATGTCTTGCCTCGACCGTTCCTGTCAGGTCAATGAACTGTCAGGTGCGTCGTGACGCCAGGATCGCCCGAATTTCTCGCTACTGCTTGTCCTGTAAAGATCCGGCCGACGATCACGCCACCACGGAAAGTTGATTCGGGCATCCCGAGTGGAATCGATGTCCAGTGTAACGGAAAGACGATCTTCATTGGCACCATCTCCTTCCAATAGAATGGCGCCTTTGGGATCGACAATCAGGCTTCGGCCGATATGCTGCCGGACACCCTCAACGCCAACTCGGTTGCAGGCAACCACGAATACGCCGTTTTCATAGGCTCGGCTCCGGATTGGCACATCCCATATGCCGCTGCGATGGTCGGCGTCGCTGTAGTTGGAGTAGCTGATCGGTATAATAATAACCTCGGCCCCCTCCAGCGCCAGACTGCGGCTCGCTTCCGGAAACAAGCGATCATAGCAGATCAGTACGCCCACGGAAACGCCATCCAGCATTACGGTTTTCAGCTGGTCGCCGGGTTGAAAATATAATTTCTCATAACTTCCAGTTCCGCCAGGTCGGTCAGTTGGAAAATATGCCGGGATATGGGTCTTGCGATAGATCTGGACCAAGGACCCGGATCTGTCGAAAACCGCCGCGCTGTTATGATACCCGACCCCGCTATATTCCGCAAAAGGGACGACGGCATTGATTTTTGCCTTTGCAACGGCATCCCTGATTTTCTCCATCTCCGGGCCAGAAATCGAAATGAAGTATTTCCTGGCACTTTCATCCAGGCGATTTGCGAAAAATGGTGACAAATATAATTCCGGAAAAGAAATGATGTCACACCCTTCCGATCCGGCCCGAGAGATTTCAGCGCAGGTTCTTTGGACCATGTCGGGTAAATCATTCGGACCTACGGCGCCAGTCTGAACGGCACACACTTTGAATGGACGTGACATCTTCTTCTCCATCATAGTAAGTCTTGGATTTTTATTTCCAAACAGCATCAGCAACGCGAAGAAAATTCTCGCCAAGTATGCCCAGAATCGCTTCGTCTGAATAGCCGAGATCCACGAATTCCTGTGTTAGTTCAGGGACCCTATGCGGCAATAAAAAATCCCAGGGCGGTTGCGGATAGTCGGGATAACTGGTCACCATTGTCATCATGCGACCATAAGTTATTTCGGGCGTATATACAGCATCGAAACCAAGTGCGGCGTGCTGGGAACCAACGAGTTGAACTATGTGATCAATATTACGCGCTACCTTTGCCGGGGATGCATCCTGACCGTCGGCGCTCAGGAAAGCGCCAAAGCCATTTACGCCGACAAGGCCACCTGTCTCAGCGGACCGCTTGATCTGCTCGTCTGTAATATTGCGCCCGTGATCAAACAACGCCCTCGGGTTTGAGTGGCTGAAGATTACCGGATATTCCGACAAGTCCATGATTTCCATGGTGGTGCGATAGCCGGTATGGGTGCAGTCGATAAGCATACCGACCCGATTCATTTCGCGCACCAGTTCGACACCAAAGCGGCTCAGTCCGCTATCGGTTCGCTCATGGCACCCATCGCCCGCCATGTTGCGTTGGTTATAGCAAAACAGCATCTGGCGCACACCCAGCCGATAGTAAACATCGACCATGGAAATTTCGCCTCCGAGCGGATCTGCACCCTGGAGGTTGAAGGACGCCGCCAGGCGACCATCGCGCTTCGCGGCCCTGATCTCTGCGACACTCCCCACCTGAACGATGGCTTCCGGGTTATTTCGTATGCGCTGTCGTTCCTGCGCAACGTGTCGCATTGTTCCTTCGAAACCGGCCATGTTGCCGAAGCCGCATGATAGCGACGTGTATGTCCCCCCGGCTGCCGCATATCCTTCCAGAACACCGCTGCGCGCATGAAGATTTTCCGCAGTCCACGGTAAACATAAGTCGCAGATTACGGCCTCATCGTTCAATTTTGCAGCGCGATCGGACAGTTCGCTTCGCCAGTCGATTGGCTGAAACCGTCGCTCTGTCGACGTTTGGTTTTTAGACATCGATTCCTCATTTGATTTTTACTTCGGGGTTTTGAGCTTTCGATACTGATCCGATTGCGGTCCGGCTCAGCAAATAGGCGCAAAGAATGATCGCGAGCCCCGCAGCATCAATGGCCAATCCGGGCTGAATCAGGCAAAGTGAGCCCGCAAAGAATAGGAGGCGGTTGATCGCGGAAAGTGGGTGAAACAGCCATCCGATCAGGGCTATCGACAGCGAACCGATGCCGACGAGCGCGGTCAGGCTCGACCAGCCGATTTCAAGGATACTGCCATAGCCCAGTAGCGGCGGGCCGTAGACGAACATGTAGGGAATAATGAAACTCGCCAGCCCAAGCCGAAAAGCCGTTATGCTGGTTTTCCACGGATTGGCGCCAGCAAGACCGGCTGCAGCGAACGATGCCAAGGCAACCGGGGGCGTAATAGCCGAAACGCCAGCACAGTACATGATAAACATGTGTGCTGCGAGGGGCGTAACGCCGAACTCGATCATTCCCGGTGCCAGGAGCACGGCAAGAATGATATAGGCGCCTGATGTCGGCATTCCCATACCCAGGACTACACCGGCAATCATCGTGAGTCCAAGCAGCAAGAGCAGGCTGTCCTGAGCAAGTGTCAAAACAATCGAACTCATGCGCAAACCAAGACCGGTCATCGTGATCAGGCCGATGATAATGCCGCCACAGGCGCAGGCCACCACAACAGGGCCGACGAGTTTCGGTGCCTGGGTCATCGCCTGGAAGCAAGCTTCCACAAAGGTTTTCGGTGCGGGGCGGACGAAGGCTGCATAAGCAAAAATCACAGCCACTATTGCCCAGAACGCCGACCGCGTTGGTGTCGCACCCTCGACCAATAGCCAGATCAGGACGAATATCGGCAAGACCAGATATGTATACGAAGCAAGAAGTTTGAATATGGGACCATCTTCATTGCTCCCATCATGGTGTAGCCCGAGCCGCCTTGCCTCCAGATCGACCATGCAAAATACAGCAGCAAAATATAAAATTGCCGGAATTATCGCGGCTCCCATAATGGTCGCATATGGAACGCCGATGAATTCCATCATAATGAAGGCGGCCGACCCCATGATTGGTGGCATGAACTGCCCGCCTGAAGAAGAGACCGCTTCAACCGCCCCGGCGAAATGCGGCCTATAGCCGGCCGCTTTCATTGTAGGAATGGTGAACGAGCCAGTCACGACGACATTTGCCGCTGAGCTTCCAGTCAGGGTGCCCATCAGTGCGCTTGAGCAAACGGAGGATTTGGCAGCGCCACCGGTCATGCCGGCGGTCAGACGGGTAGCGATAAGTTTGAAGAAGCCAACCGCACCAAAGGCAACCAGAAAACTACCGAACAGGATGAACAGAAATACATAGTTGGCGGTTACCGCAATGGGCGCACCCCAGAGCCCGTCCTGGGTCAGATACGTAGTTTCCAAAATATATTGAAATCCATAACCTCTGTGCCAGAACGGATACGGCAAATAGAAACCGAATACGGCATAGAGCAGGAATGCACCCACGACGATAGAAAGTACCATACCCACAGTTCGACGCGCCGCTTCGAACACAGCGATGATAAGACCAATAGAAAGTATGATTTCTGTTGATGTTAAGGCGCTAATAAACATAATGCGCTGCTGTATATAATTAGAGTTCAGTGAAAGGTATAGACAAGAAGAAATAACAGTTATTGAAAGAATTACATTCCAAGACAAAAACAAAAGTTTCTTGCCAAAACTTTCAGGGATGTTCGATGTCCAAAATACGATCAGAAGAACGAATAATAAATGGAGCGGGTAGTGAATTTCGGCAATCGGGGTCCCGACATAGGCCACGACGATATGATAGCTCGACATGGCCAGACACAACGCCGTTACGAAATATGAAATTCCAACGGTCATGTTCAATTCTCATGCTGGGACAACCCGGTGGAAATCAATCGCCGGTGCGGCGATGCAATCGGCCGCCGCACCGGCAACCAATGGAGCCGTCAATCAGCGTCCGGGATCGCGATGCCAGCGGCGCTGTAGGCCTCAAGAGCTCCCGGGTGGAGCGGCATGCCCTGGACATTGGCCATGGTATCCGGAGTCAAATCCGACATGATCGCATGGATCCCTTGAAGTTCGTCCATATGATTCAACAGCGTTGACACGATCCAGTGAGCGTCTTCGTCGGACATATCCTGGTTGGCGAACAGGATCAGGTCCGAGCGCGCGGTTGCGACATCGTCGTCTTGACCTGGATAGGTGCCGGCCGGGATCGTGGACGGGCTGTAACCAGGGTTGGCCTCGCCCAGAGCTGCCAATATTTCTTCGTCCAGGCTCAGCAAATTCATATCGACCGAGGAGAACAACTCGGTATAAGTGCCGTTGGGATACGCTGAGAGCAGTACCAAGCCATCAAGGCTTCCATCCTTCACTGCATCGGCTGCGAAGTTCTGACTGCCACGGCTGGTTTCTACCTCGGATTCCTCTATCCCCGCGGCCGTCAAAACATCAACAAATGCCTGCTGAGTAGAATTTCCGACGGCTGTCGTATTGATCCGCATGCCGACAAGATCATCCAACGTGGCGATGCCACTATCATCTGTTACGGCAATGTGCATCGCATTGGGAAACAACGTGGCCAAGGCCCGATTGTTGTCCAGCGTCTGCTCAAATGGCGCCTCTCCAGCTTCCGCCATCGGTGGAATTGTCGACGTTGTAACGCCAAGCTCGGCTTGGCCCATCGAAACCTGGATCATATTGGTGACCCCGGCTCCCGTCTCGGCGTTGGACCGAATGCCCTCTCGACCAAATATGGCGGACATGCCGGCTGCGATTGGATACCAGGATCCACCCGGGGATCCACTGACGATCGTCAGCTGGTTCGGCTGTGCATGCGCAGCACCCGCGAGCGCGACAAAAGCGGTCGCCATAAATACTCTATGTGTAACCACGGTAAATTTCATTGAACTGTCTCCCAATTCGGTATCCTGATATCAATCAGACAAAGCCTCTCGCCATGCAAAATATTTTGCATAGAACAAGCTGGGCGATTCTTATTTACGCTGGGATTTGACCGCAGCAATGATCGCTATTCACTTAGGCTATAGCTCCGTCAATCAATGTGTCAATAGCTTTTCTCGGATGCATAATAAGCATAGATTAGACAAAATCGAGCCGGTCTGGCGCTGCCATGGCATGCTCAACGAAGGCATGGCACAAGTCGGACTGATGACGCCGACTATCCCACAGGATCATCATATCGTGGGCCAGACGTCGCCCCCCCTCGGTCAATTCGGCAACGCGGACGTCGGGAGGCATAGCGCCGACGGTTGAAGGCACAATGGCGATACCGTGCCCGTCATTGCTCATCGCCACCAGCGCATGGGGATTATGGCTCTCCAGGATGGGGATGGTGCGAATACCGCGTAGCTGACATATGCCTTCAAACATTTCACGGGTCATGTATCCGCGCCGCATGATCAAGAGCCGCTCGCCAGCGAGGGAGTCGACATCGATGCTTTGACGATCGGATAGCGGATGGGATTTGGGGATCACGGCCTGGGCCCACAGAGTGAATAAGCGAAGCCCCTTTATTGGGCTGTCTGCGGGTGCCCAACCGATCGCCAAATCGAGATCGCCGTCTTCCAGCTTTCGAACAAGTACCTCGGTCGTGTCTTCGACAAAAAATACATCTACATCCGGAAATCGCGCCCGGAATGAACTGACCAGGGGCGACAATCGGCTTTGGATGGTTTGGATAGTGGCTCCGATCCGTATCACGCCTTTTCGGCCCGACGACAGCTCCTGCGCGCCTTGTGCCAAGGCGTACTGTGCCGCTATCACGTCGCGCGCAAGCTTGAGAAGTCGATCCCCGTTTGCCGTAAGCGTCACCGTCCGTCCAATCCGATCGAACAGCCGAACACCAATCGTTTCTTCAAGATGCATAATCGACCGCGAAACGCTGGATTGGTTGCTGCCGAGTGCCGTGGCAGCCCTGGAAAAACTCTTGTTGGTGGCAACGGCGGCGAAATCTTGCAGGTGGGTAAAGCTCAACTCAGTTGTTCGCCCGAAGTCCGGTCCAGGGATGCGCCCGCGTTTGCGATGTTTTTTTTCGGTCACGATTTTCTCCCAATTGCTGAAGCTTATAGATGTACTGATGCGGCTGACGCATAAGGAGTGAGCTATAGCGGCAGGAAAGCACCGGATCGAGACTCCCAGGGGTGGCCCCGGCGCCGGCACAGCCCGAAGGACGTTGGAACGGCGCTTCTTCAGATTATCGAAAACGATCAGCCCGTCGTTGAGAGCGATTCGACCGGCGATAAGCATGTGACAGAAGGAGAGCGCTTCGAAAGCGGCATCTTTCGCGGCGTGCAGGAACGCCTGACGTTCTGTGGCGGTGAGGTATTTGCGCCGACGGGCGGCGGAGTCGAGCCCAAACGAGGAGGGGCTGGACAAGCTGGGCGCCCATATTCCTCACGATCGTGAGAGCCGCGCCTGCGCTTGCGTCGGGCCTGCGCCTCCCGGGCGTCACGGATCGAGGCATGCATGTCATGGCAAGCTTGGCGGGGCGGGCCTGGCCGGGCGCACGGACATTACCGGGGTGACCAATCCGGCCCTATTCCCTGGTTCTCAGCTTTGAGACACAAGACGTCAGAACCCCATCCCAACGGGCACTGGCTACCAGCGCTCGACGTTACCCATGTCTTGGGGTCGGACAAATTGGGGAATGGTGCTGATGGAGGGACTCGAACCCCCGACCCACGCATTACGAATGCGTTGCTCTACCAACTGAGCTACATCAGCGAACCGGAGCGGTCTATACCACCCCTTATTCGGGCGATCAATACTCTCATGGCCTGATTTGGGCTATTGTCGTCCGAGCGAAGCAGAGGCATCCGCCCGGTGGCGCCGTCAGACGCCTGCCGGCGCCGCCCGGTTGCCTGTCGTAACGGCGCCCGGCGTAAGGTCCAGGGTCTCGGCCGTGTCGTCGTCTGCTTCGTCGGGCGCGCGGGCCGTCAGGCGCATGACCCGGATGGGAGACCGCCACGTCAGGTCGTTGAAGGTGCCGCAACTGTTGCACACGGCCGTCCAGGTTGGCGTTACGGTTCCGCAGGCGTCGCAGACCCAGGTCGGGTCGGGGGGCGACTCCTCGACCTTTGCCAGCCATTCCTGCGCGGCTTCGACATCGTTGCTTTCCGCCCGCTCCAGTTCGGCAAGCCGGCGGTAGACCCGCGGTGTCGGGCGCAGGGTCTCGACCTTCAGCAGATTTGACCGGGCCTGACCCCACAGTCTGGCTTCCAGCTCGCTCTCGGCCAGCACCAGCAGGCTTTCAGGTTCGCTCGGCGCCGCGGCAACGAGTGTCTCAACGGCGCGTACGCGAGCCAGCGCGTCGGTTCCAGCCGGCAGGGCGTCGAGATAGACGGCGAACAGGTCAGGGTGCGGCGTACCCGCCCAATGCCGTTCGATCAGCTTGCGTGCCTTTTTGTGCTGGTTTGCCGTGATCAGCAGTTTGGCGTCGCGCAGAATGGCGGGGACAAAGTCGGGAACCAGCCCGACGGCTTTCTGCGCCAGCCGCTTTGCGCCCGACGTGTCGCCTGCGGTCTCGGCCTCGCGGCTTTGCTCGACCATGATCGCGGCTTTGTGACGACGGGCGGTTTCCTCGGAAAAGACACCACCCTTCGCGCCCGCGGAGACCGTGCGCAGGGCATCGTCCCATTTCCGGTGCCGGACCTCAAGCTCGAAGCACCCTTCGATCACCCATCGCGTCTGTGGGCTGATTTCCCGCGCGCGCTGCGCATATTGCAGCGCCGCGGTCGTGTCGGATGAACCGAGAGTCTGGTTCAGCAGGCCGCGCAAGCCCAGAAACTCGGTCTCCGGGCTCTGAAGCATTTCCTCGAAATAGCGCTGCGCCGCGTCCTGGTCGCCGCGAAGCTGCGCCGCCTGGGCGGACAACAGCCGCGTCAGTGGCGGTGCCTGGAGCAGGTTGTCGGCCTTGCGCGCCATCTTCTGGGCGGTATCGGGGTCGCCGGCGGCGACCGCGACCAGCCCTTGCGTCAGGGCCTTGTAGCCGCGTTCGCGCCGGCTGCCATGACGCCAGTCGCCGAACAGGCGCGGCAAACCGATCAGGCCCCGCCAAAGACGATACAGCACCACACAAAGGATGATCAGCACGAACAGTGCCAACAGCGCTACGCCGAGGGTGGTCTCGACGACATAGCCCTGCCATTCGATCTCCAGATCGCCCGGGCGTTCCGCGAGCCATATGGCGATGGCGACAAGGACCGCGACCTTGATGATGTAATAGAGTGCCCGTGTCATGACAGCGCTCAGCCTCCGTCGCGGGTCGCCATAAGCCGGCGAACGGCGGTATTGTTCAGTGTCGCCAGGGCATCTTCGACCGCTATTCTATCGCGTGCCAGGGATATCCAGTCCGCCGCCGCCTCGGCTGCCTGCCCGTCCAGGGCGTCGAGCGCATCGAGTGCACCGCGCAGATTGTCGCTCATGACGCGGGCTTCCGCCCTTGCCAGGATCGCATCCGGTGTATCGCCCTCGACCTCTCCGGCAACGGGTCGAACCGACACCAGCCCCTGGACCCGCGATAGCGCCTCGTCGGTCCAACTGCCCGATTCCGGTGTTCGCGCCGCTTCGCGTACGGCGTCGGCCATCGCCGGGAATTGCGTCTGCAGTTCCGACAGGGTCGGTGCGCCGGATGACGCATAGGGCGTCAGCGTTTCGGCTGCCGACTCGATCTCACCATCACCGGCCGCGACTTCCCGCACGGTTTCCAGCGACTGCTCGAACGGCGCGCCGACGAACAGGGAATCGCGCAACTGTCCGACCGCCAGAACCAGGGCCATGGTGGTGGCGTCGGTCGCGGCGGCCTGCTCGGCGATACCGGCGACGCTATCGAGCCTGCCGGTGACGTCCCCCATCGTGTCGTCGACATCGTTGATCCGGCGTTCCAGTGTGTCGATGGCCTGACGAACATCACCGAGAGCCGCACGCTCGGATTCGAGACCGGAGATCCGTCCTTCAAGGGACTCAATGGCGCTGCCCTGGCCCTCGACGGCTTCAATCCGTTCTTCCAGCGCCGGCAGGCGCGCCGCCAGCCGGTCGTCCAATTGCTGGACCTCGTCTGCCAGCGTCGTGGCCCGGCTGTCGAAATCGTCCAGGATATCGGCCAGCGGCCGTCCGTCGATCTCGACGCCGGTAAAGGCGTCGACCCGCTCCAGGGCCTCCGTCATGTCGGATTCCACGGCCGAGATGCGGGTTTCGAAATTCTCGACGGCTGCCCGCGGTTCTTCCATGGCGGCGTCGACCCCGGATTCGAGCGTGTCAAGCCTCTCGGCCAGAAGCGCGGGATCGGGCGTATCGAGATAGCGCGGCGCCCATGCCGGGTATGTGACCAGGCCCGCGACGGCAATCACGGCGATCACCAGGGCGACCACGGCGACCATGAGCACGGCGGTGTCGCGCGGCGGCGCCGGTCGAGGGCCGCTATCGGCCGCGGGACGCGGAGGCTGTCCGGATGAACCGCCGGACGTGCTGCTTCCGGGACCGCTCGCTGTCGCTTTGCTGTCCGGCCGTTCCGCCGCACCGGTCTTCCGGTCGGAAGATCCCTCCGACGCCGCTGTCGGAGCGGGGCTGGCCCCCGAACTCGGCCCCGAACCTGGCCCTGAACCTGGCCAGGGCGAATTGCCGCCAGCTGTGTCTGTACGGCGACCCGGCTTTTGCCCGGTCGGCTGGTTCGTTTTGTCGCCTGTCAATCTCTCGCTCGCCAAATTCTCACCCGTCACTCTTTCCCGGCCGGAGGCGGCCGCTGAGGAACCGGCTGTCCTGCCGGTTTCGTCCGGCTTGCCGGAGTCGGCGGGCTCTTCGGTCCGTTCCGCAATCAGCGCCTCGCCAAGGGCCGTGTCATCCAGCGTGATGCCGTTGTCGGCGGCGGCCTTGACCAGTTCGTCGCGCCGGGCTTCGGGAATGACGCCACGCTTTTTCCAACCCTGTACTGTCGTTGCCGGTACGCCGATCTTCGCCGCCATGGGACGGATGCCGCCAAACGCCGCGATCACGCGTTCCGCCGCGCTTTCGGAAGCCGGATGGGCGTCGCCGCCTTCCCGCGTGCGATCAGTCGACGACGGCGCACTGGCGCGGCCGTCATCGGATGGTGATCCGTCCCGCGTCGCGTCGGGATTCTGATCGTCTCTCTTGTCACCGTCGGTCGACTGCATGGGCGTCGGCTCTCATCCCCGTTGGCGTGCTGGGGGCTTCGATGGCAGATGAGATACGGCGTCCAGGACAGCCTCGGTCGAGCGTGCTCGTGCAACGACGACGTTTCGCCAGGGAAGGTGCCGGATCTGATCCGCAACGTTACCACTCAAACAAACAGCGTACACGCCCCGCAACCGATCGTCCATCCCGGATGCCGTGACAAGATGTGCGATAAGGGCCGCCGTACGTGGTGAGAACAGCAGAACCCCTGCAACGGTTCCATCGACGAGCGATCCGTACGCTTCTTCCGAAAGCCCGGTGGCGGGCTCGGCGGTGTATGCGGAAACACTGTCCACACGGATGCCGGACGCCGACAGCATGCGGTCCAGGTCTCCGGCCCGGTGTGCTCCGGCAGGATGGAGCAGTCGCAGGGGGTCGGTTCTGCCTGACGGGGCCAGCGTATCGGCAATAAGTGCCGCGACTGACTGCACATCGCCATCGGCCGCGAGTACGTTCGTGAAACCGGCCCGGCGCGCTTCCTCGGCCGTTGCTTCGCCCACAGCGAAAACGCGGAGGCTGCGGTCGGGTGCCAGCTGCGCCCCGAACCGAACGCCATTGCGGCTGGTGAAGATCACCCCGTCGATCCGTTCGGTGACCGCCGGCGGCGTCAGTGGCACGATGGCAAGTGCGGGAGAAATCAGGGGGCGAACCCCGATCTCTTCAAGGCGGTCGGCCAGTTCCTCAGCGTCGGGCAGGGGACGCGTGACGATCCATCGGCTTTCGGCGCCCGGCTGGTCGACATCGCCGTTCGCTTCCACGGGGCTAGGCCCCGGTGGCGTGGGCCAGCATTCCCGCAGGCAGCCGGGAACGCAACGCCATGCCAAGGTCATGCCCGGTTTCGGCGGCATTGTCCGGATCGCTGGTCCCCTCGATTCGTTCGATCCGGCTGCCATCGGGGGCGGCGACCAGACCGGCGAATGCCAGTCGGCCGTCCTCGATCATGGCAAGGCCGGCAATCGGCGTTCGACAGGAACCGTCCAGCGCCGCCAGAAATCCCCGCTCCATGGCGACGCGAGCGCCGGTGCCAGGGCAGTGGAGGGCGGCGACACGCAGCGCCGTCGCCTCGTCGGATCGCCGGATCTGCAGCCCGATCGCGCCCTGCGCGACGGCCGGCATGATTTCCGACGGCTCCACGACGATGCTGCCGTCACCGACGGCGTGGCCGAGGCGATTCAGTCCGGCCAGCGCCAGCATGGTGGCGTCGACCTCGCCGCGCTCAAGCTTCGCGAGCCGGGTCGCGACATTGCCGCGCAGGACGCTGACGCGCAGATCCGGCCGCAGCGCCAGAACCTGAGCCTGCCTGCGAAGAGAGGCCGTTCCGACCATCGAACCGGCGGGCAGGCTGGAGAGGGTTTCGCCGCCGCGCGCGAACCACACGTCGCGCGGGTCTTCGCGCGGCAGCAGGGCAGCGAGAACCATGTTATCCGGCAGTAGTGTCGGGACATCCTTCATCGAATGGACACAGAGATCGATGTCGCCCTCGTCGAGCGCCTGATCCAGTTCCTTCGTGAACAGGCCCTTGCCGCCGATTTCCGCCAATGGACGGTCCAGAATCCGGTCACCGGTGGTCTTGATGACGACGATCTCGATTGGCTGCGCGCCATCCGGACCCGGCGCCAGATCGGGGTGTGCAGCGGCAAGTCTGTCGCGTACTTCGTGCGCCTGGGCGAGGGCGAGCGGACTGCCGCGCGTTCCGATGCGCAGTTTCGTCGGCATTGACCGGGCGGCTGGGCTCGGCGATATAACGTTGGTCATGCCGTCGGGTTTAGAAGCCCCGTCGCCCCGGGTCAACAGGGGAGCGGCGCCCGGCCATCCTTCCGACCGGCCCACCATCAGACCGGCACGCTGTCAACACGGAACGCCAGCATCATGTATGTGCTCGGAATCGAGACCTCCTGCGATGAAACGGCGGCGGCAGTGGTCGATGCCGATCGGCGTATCCTGTCCAATATCGTCCTGACCCAGTTGGAGGACCACCGTCCTTATGGCGGCGTGGTGCCTGAAGTTGCCGCACGCGCGCATCTGAAGCACCTGACGCCGATCGTGCGCAAGGCGCTGGCCGAAGCGGGACTAAACCTGGCGGATATCGACGGCGTTGCCGCGACAGCCGGACCCGGTCTTATCGGCGGCGTCATGGTCGGGACAACCGCCGCCAAGGCCATGGCCTTCGCCGCCGGCAAGCCGTTTCTGGCGATCAATCACCTGGAAGGGCACGCGCTGACGCCGCGCCTGACGGACGATGTCGCCTTTCCCTATCTGTTGCTGCTGGTTTCCGGGGGTCATTGCCAGTTGCTCATCGTCGAGGGCGTTGGCCGGTATCGGCGTCTGGGGACGACCATGGACGATGCCGTCGGCGAGGCCTTCGACAAGGTCGCGAAATGCCTGGGCCTCGGCTATCCCGGCGGCCCGGCCCTGGAGCGCGCCGCTGCCGACGGCGATCCCGAGAGCTACGACCTGCCCCGGCCGCTGATCGGGCGCGCCGGGTGCGAATTCTCGTTCTCCGGGCTGAAAACGGCCGTGCGCCAGATCGTCGACCGGCAACCGCCGGGCCCGCTGACCTACAGCGTCGTCGCTGATCTGGCCGCATCGTTTCAGGCGGCGGCGGCTGATGCCCTGGCCGACCGGACGGGCAACGCCCTGGCGATCGCCCGGAAGTACCTTGCCCAGCAGGAAAAGGGCTTGGGACTGACCGCACTCGTTGTCGCCGGGGGTGTTGCCGCGAACCGGACCATCCGCACCCGGCTCGCGGCGCTGGCCGAGACGGATGGGCTTCCGTTCGTTGCGCCGCCGCTTGCTCTGTGTACGGACAACGGGGCGATGATCGCCTGGGCCGGCGTCGAGCGGCTGCGCCTGGGGCTGGTCGACGGGCTGGATGCCCGCGCACGGCCCAGGTGGCCGCTCGACCCGGATGCCACGCCAGTCGCCGGGGCGGGGGTCAAGGCCTGACCATCCGGAGCCACTCTTCTGTAATGCGCCCACGTGACGCTTTGGAGAATTCGGGGTAGGCTCTGGCCGCCGCCGAGTCGCGACAACGAACCAAGGACTTCCAATCATGCATTTCGTCATTCAATGCACCGACAAGCCCGGATCCGCGGAAATACGCCGCGACAACCGCCAGGCTCATCTCGCCCACCTGGAACGTCATGCCGATCAGGTCGTGGCCGCCGGGCCAACGCTCGACGACAGCGGTGAGGCGATGACAGGTTCGGTGCTCGTGATGACGTTTCCGGATCGGGCGGCGGTCGATGCCTTTTGCGCCGACGACCCGTATGCCAGGGCCGGTTTGTTCGAGAGCGTCACGATCACGCCCTGGCGCAAGGTATTCCCGAAGTAACAACCACCTGCCTGAACGGGGGAAATGCCGCGATGGCATATTGGCTTGTCAAATCCGAGCCGGCCACATGGTCGTGGGACGACCAGATGTCTGTGGAGTCGGAACATTGGGACGGTGTGCGCAATTATCAGGCGTCGAACAATCTGAAAGCCATGCGCATTGGCGATCAGGCGTTCTTCTACCATTCCCAGAAGGGAAAGGAGATCGTCGGCATCGTCGAGGTCGTGAAGGAATACTATCCCGATCCCAGCGACTCGTCCGGCCGCTTCGGCATGGTCGATTTCAAGGCCGTCCGCCCGTTGAAGACGCCGGTAACGCTGGCGGCCATCAAAGAGCATCCGGAATTGAAGGAGATGCCGCTGGTCCGCCAGTCGCGGCTATCCGTGATGCCGGTATCCGACGAGCATTGGGCGCTGGTCTGCGAACTTGGCGGTACTACCGCCTGAGCGCGAAGACGTCTTTCGATTTGCGGCTATCGAACCGCAGCGGCAAGATTGCGGGCCGCGCGGGCTGTTTCGGCGCGGGTCGCCATGCCGCAACGGGTGTCATCGACGGCAATTCCCAGATCGTCGCAAAGCCGGATGGCGGCCGGGTCGCCGCTGTCGTGCAGCAGACCGAGCAGCGCGTCGAGGGTGGCGCGGTGCCCGTCCCGCTCAGACTGTTCTCCGTCTTGCACTTCCCCGCATTCTTGATCGACATGTTCGTTGGCGCTTTGGGCCGGGGTCGGCTGCGGCGTAAAACTTTCGGGTTCCATGAGTGGCGGCTCGGCTTGGTTGCTGACGACGGTTGGGCGCAGGAAAGACAGGATCAATGGTCGCGAATTCCGGTTAATGACGAGTAAACGCCGGGACGAAAACCGATCTGTTCCGATCGCCGCCGATGGCGCCGGTTGTGCGGCGCGACCCCGCTGTGGATAATGCGGCCACGAAATCCGTACGACCGGTGGTCGGATGCCGGTCCGAAACGGTGCGATGAACGGTCCCGACAGGATCAACGATCAAGATGCCAGGAGACGCCCGAAGATGACCGATACGACAATTCCTGTAAAACGATCCATTGCCGACACCGCGTGGATCGACGAGGAAAACTATCATCGCCTGTACGACCGGTCGTTGGCCGACCCTGAACAGTTCTGGGCCGAGCATGGACAGCGGCTCGACTGGATCAAGCCTTACACGAAGGTGAAGAACACCACCTTCGAAGGGAACGTCGATATCCGGTGGTTCGAAGACGGCCAATTGAATGCCAGCGCAAATTGTATCGATCGCCACCTCGATACGCGCGGAGATCAGACGGCGATTATCTGGGAAGGCGACGACCCTTCGGAAAGCCGGCACATCACGTATCGCGAACTGCACGAATATGTGTGCCGGATGGCCAATATTCTGAAGGCGCGCGGTGTCAGCAAAGGGGATCGTGTCACCATCTACATGCCGATGATCCCGGAAGCGGCCTATGCGATGCTCGCCTGCGCCCGTATCGGCGCTGTGCATTCCGTGGTGTTTGGCGGATTCTCCCCGGACAGTCTGCGTGACCGGGTGGTCGATTGCGACAGCAAGATCGTCATCACGGCCGATGAAGGACTGCGCGGTGGGCGCCGGGTCGGACTGAAGAAGAACACCGATGCCGCGCTCGAAGGACAGTCGGGCGTGCACACGGTCGTCGTCGTGCGGCGTACCGGTGCCGATATCGCCTGGACCGAAGGCCGGGATATCTGGTTCCACGAGGAAGCGGCCAAGGTATCGGCAGAGTGCCCGGTCGAGGCGATGAACGCCGAGGATCCGCTGTTCATCCTTTATACCTCCGGATCGACCGGCAAGCCGAAAGGCGTCCTGCACACGACTGGCGGCTACCTCGTGTATGCCTCGATGACGCACCAGTACGTGTTCGACTACCATGACGGCGACGTATACTGGTGTACCGCCGATGTCGGCTGGGTGACGGGACACAGCTATATTCTGTACGGTCCGCTGGCGAACGGCGCGATAACGCTGATGTTCGAAGGCGTCCCGACATACCCCGATGCGTCCCGCCACTGGCAGATCATCGACAAGCACCAGGTGAATATCTACTACACGGCACCGACCGGAATCCGCGCGCTGATGCGCGAGGGCGAGGGCCCGGTCAAGAAGACCGATCGCGGCTCGCTGCGCATTCTCGGCAGTGTCGGCGAACCCATCAATCCGGAAGCCTGGCTCTGGTATTACCGCGTCGTCGGCGACGAACGCTGCCCGGTGGTCGACACCTGGTGGCAGACCGAGACCGGCGGAATCCTGATTGCCCCGCTGCCCGGCGCAACGCCGCTGAAGCCCGGTTCGGCAACGCGTCCGTTCTTCGGGGTGCAGCCTGTTCTGGTCGACAACGACGGCAACGAATTGTCAGGCGCGACGGAAGGCAATCTTTGCATCGCCGATAGCTGGCCGGGTCAGATGCGGACCGTCTATGGCGACCACGACCGGTTCATTCAGACCTATTTCGCCGCCTTCAAGGGAAAATATTTCTCGGGCGACGGTGCCAAGCGCGATGCTGATGGCTATTACTGGATCACGGGCCGTGTCGATGACGTGCTGAATGTTTCCGGCCATCGCATGGGCACGGCCGAAATCGAGAGTGCGCTGGTCGCCCATGCCAAGGTCGCCGAAGCTGCGGTGGTCGGCTATCCCCACGACCTGAAGGGGCAGGGGATATATGCCTATGTCACGCTGAACGTGGGCGAAACGCCGAGTGAAGAGCTGCGGGCGGAACTGGTCAAGCATGTGCGCGCGCATATCGGTCCGATCGCCACGCCGGATCTGATCCAATGGGCGCCGGGCCTGCCCAAGACGCGGTCAGGCAAGATCATGCGGCGGATCCTGCGCAAGATCGCCGCCAATGAGCACGAGCAACTCGGCGACACGACAACGCTGGCCGATCCGGGCGTTGTCGACGACCTCGTGGACAACCGCATGAACCGCTGAGGCCGGGCCGGGTGGTATCAGGCAGACCCATGACAAGAAAGGGCCGGTGGCGATTGCCACCGGCCCCTTTCCTGTCTTGTCCGCCGGCATGGCCCAAGCCGCGCCGGCAGCGTCGGATATCAGCTGCGGGCGGAGCCGTAGCCGAATTCCGGATAGGCTTCCATGCCCAGTTCCGCACGGTCGAGCCCGGATTCCTCGTCTTCTTCGGAGACCCGCAGGCCCATGGTCAGCTTCAGGATGTACCAGATGATGGCGCTGGTCACGATCATGAAGCCTCCGATCGCGATGATGCCGACGAACTGGACCACGATGTTGCCGCCACCGAAGATTCCGACGGCAAGGGTTCCCCAGACGCCGGCGACAAGGTGAACGGAAATCGCGCCCACGACATCGTCGATGTGCAGCTTGTCGAGCAGCGGGACGACGAAGACGACGATGGCGCCACCCACGGCCCCGATGACCAGTGCGAGGAAATGGTTGGTCAGATCGGGTCCGGCGGTGATGCTGACCAGACCGGCGATCGCACCGTTCAGCCCCATCGACAGATCCACCTTGCCGAACATGATCTGGCAGAGGATCACGGCGGCGGTCACGCCGGCCGCGGCCGCCAGGTTGGTGTTGACGTAGACGATGGCCATCTCGGCCGCGGCCGCGGCGCTGCCGAGAGCCAACACGGAACCGCCGTTGAAGCCGAACCAGCCGAGCCACAGAATGAAGGTGCCGAGCGTGGCCAACGGCAGATTGGCGCCGGGCATCGGGTTGATCGACCCGTCGGCATTGTACTTGCCCCTGCGCGGGCCGAGAATGATGGCACCGACCAGCGCTGCCCAACCACCGACCGAGTGGACGATCGTGGAGCCGGCATAGTCGCTGAAGCCCATTTCCGTCAGCCAGCCGCCGCCCCATGTCCAGGAGCCCTGGATGGGGTAGAGAATGCCGGTCAGGATGATGACGAATATCATGAACGGCCAGAACTTGATGCGCTCTGCCACGGTTCCCGAGACGATGGATGCCGCCGTGGCGACGAACACCATCTGGAAGAACCAGTCGGACATGACCGAATAGCCGTTGTCGACAACGGCGGCCAGCGCTGCTTCATCGCCGCCCAGCAGGGCCAGTTCGTCGGCTGACGTATTATACAGCAGCGACAGGCTGCCAATATAGCCGCTGACGTCGGTGTACATCAGATCGTAGCCGATCAGGTAGTACATGATGCCGGCGATGGAATAGAGCGTAATGTTCTTGAGGCAGATGGCGGCCGTATTCTTGGACCGGACCAGGCCGCTTTCGAGCATCGAGAAGCCCGCGGCCATGAACATGACGAGGAAGCCGGAAACGAGAAAAGCGAATGTGTTGAAGACAAACGCGGTTTCCGGATTGACGCCGAGCGTGACAGCGGTTTCGGCCGCTTCCTCGGCTTCCTGGGCCAGCGCGGGCACGGCCATGGTTACGCCGGCCAGCCCGGCCATGCCCCCGAGCACGAGAAGTTTTTTAAGGCTTATTGTCATTTGAATTACAATGCCTCCGCGTTGGTCTCTCCGGTGCGTATCCGCACCGCATGCGTGATTTCCATGACGAAGATCTTTCCATCGCCGATCCGGCCGGTATTGGCCGACTTCTGCACCGCCTCGACGACCCGGTCTGTCAGGTCGTCGGACACCACGACCTCGATTTTGACTTTGGGCAGAAAGCTCACCGAGTATTCGGCGCCGCGGTAGATCTCCGTCTGCCCCTTTTGTCGGCCGAAGCCTTTTACCTCGCTGACCGTGAGGCCCTGGATACCCAGCGACGTGAGCGCTTCCCGCACCTCGTCGAGCTTGAATGGCTTGATGATGGCGACCACGAGTTTCATCGGTTCGGTTCCTTCATTGGTGGACCGTTACAAAGTTCGATCGGCAACAGGTTCAATCGGGAGCGCCCGGCCCCACCTTCCAACGCTGCGTTCACAGCGACACGAGGCAGGGCTAATTCAAAAGGTGTGCCGAATTCGGGGATGGCAGGAAAATCGGCGTCTTAACCGGCAAACTGTCCAAATGCGGCGCGCAGCTGTCCGCATCGCCTCCGCTTCGGTCTGCCTATTAAACGGGCAGTGCCTGGAAATTAGGCATGTGATAGCGATCAGGCGTGGCAGAGCGCCGCCCTTGCTGGACAGACGCCGTCCGCCGGGCCATCTTGCCTGGGGCAATTCGGGTGCCCCTTGCGGGCCTGAACCATGGGGACAGTGGGAAATGAACAGAAATACCGGCTCGACCGCGCACCGTTGGGCAACCGAGAGCGGGGGCAACAGGATCGAGGTCGACGTTGCGGTCGTCGGTGGCGGGCCGGCAGGGTTGGCGGCGGCGACGGCGCTTGCAGCGATTGGCGTCAGCGTCGCCCTGCTCGACCGCGAAAGCGCCGAGAAGCGGACGGAAGCCGGTTTCGACGGCCGCACGACGGCGCTGACATATGGATCTGCCAATGTCCTGAAGGGGATCGGTGCCTGGGAGGGCATGGCCGCCGATGCTCAGCCGATCGTGGCCACCGATGTCGTCGATCGCTTTTCGCCCATCCATCTCCTGGTCGGACAGGAGGCGATCGGGGATCATCCCTATGGTTTCAATGTCGAAAATGGCTATATCCGCCGGGCGCTCATCCAGCGGTTCCGGTCCTTGCCGGGGGCACTCGACCTTTCGCCATGCTCGGTCACGGCGATCGACGTTGGCGGCGCGAATGATGACGGCGGCGTCACCATCTCGCTGGACGATGGCAGAACGGTCCGGGCCGCCCTTCTGGTCGGCGCGGATGGACGGGGGTCGATTGTCCGCAAGGCGGCCGGCATCCGCGCGCGGCGCTGGGATTACGATCAGACGGCCCTGGTTTTCAACATACACCACGAAAAATCCCATCGGGGCATCGCCGTGGAGCATCTGCTGGATGGTGGTCCGTTCGCGATCGTGCCGATGACCGACGAGGCCGACGGTCGTCATCGCTCGGCCATCGTCTGGTGCGAGCGCCGCGCCGACGCACCGGCGTTTCTGGCGCTGCCCGACGACCGGTTCGACGCCGAGATTGCGTGGCGCACAGCGGGACGATTGGGGCGCGTCGAGCATTACGGCCAGCGCTTTTCCTATTCGATTTCCGGCCTTCATGCCGAACGCTACGTCGTTCCCGGCATCGCACTGGCCGGCGAGGCGGCGCATGCCGTCCACCCGATCGCGGCACAAGGCCTTAATCTGAGCATGCGGGATGCCGCCGCGCTGGCGGAAGTTGTCGCGGGGGCCAGGCGCGAGGGAACGGGACGCGGGGGCGCCGGCATCGGCAGCCTGTCCGTACTCAGGCAGTACGAACGCTGGCGGCGCTTCGACACGCTGCAGACGATCGCTTATACTGACACATTTCTGCGCGTGTTCCTGACGCGACGCCCGGGGGTCCGTTTTGCCCGCAACGCCGTTCTGGGGGCCATCAATGCCAGTCTGCCGCTCAAGCGCCGCATCATCCGGGATGCCATGGGCTTCGCGGGCCCGCAGCGGCCGGCACTGATGGATGGTCTGCTGCCAGCATCGTGACCTGACCGCCCCGATAGTGAAAGTTGCGGCGTCAGGCCGGATCGCGGCCGCCGAACAGTCGCCGAAGATCAGGTGTTCGTATGGGCTTTTGAGCAAATGCGGTGATGTTCAGCGCAGCGAGGGTATCGCGGTCGACCTCCGGCGGTTGACCGGAGATCAGGACGGCGGGCACGTCGATACCGTGTTGCCGCAGGTCGGCGATGAGCTCCAGTCCCGTCATGCGGGGCATGATCATGTCCACGACGATCGCGCGCCAGGCATTCGGCGCCTCACGGATGGTATCGATTGCCGTGGTCGGATCGTTGCAGCCGATGGCGTCCACGCCCAGCCGATCAAGCAGATCAGCAAGCAGATCGGCGATGGCGCCGTCGTCATCGATCACGAGAATCGTGCCCGAGCCGGTCGACAGATCGCGCGTGGGCGGCGTTGCAGGCTGCGGCGCGCCCAATTCCGCCTCGTGCTGGCCGGCCGGTCCCGAACGCGCCTCGTAATCCGTGCCCGGTAAATCGATCGCCGGAAAGACGAGTTCGACGGCGGTTCCCCGTCCCAGTGTGCTCCTGATCGTTACGGTGCCCCCGTGGGCGGCGACGATTCCGTTCACCGTTGCCAGTCCCAGGCCCGTGCCTTCGCCGGCCGGTTTGGTCGTGTAGAAAGGTTCTGCGATCTCTTCCAGATTTTCAGGGGCGATGCCGGTGCCGGTATCGGCGACGGTGACGACGGCATAGCGGTTGGCGGCCACCGGCTCGCCAAATCCGATGCAGTGCCCTTTACCGCGCGGCCGACCGTCGTCGATTTCCGGCTGCCTGGGCCGAACGGCCGTGTCGCGTTCGCCCAGACTGACGGCGACGCGACCGCCGTCGGCTGAAAGGGCGTCGCGTGCGTTCAGGCACAAATTCATTACGGCCTGAATCAGTTCGGTCTCGTTTCCGTCGATGAAAACCGGCTTCCGGTGTATCGGTCCGCGCAAGACGATACGATCGGACATCGACGATCCGCTCAGCGACAACGCTTCGTGAACGGCATGGCCCAGGTCGACGGGTCGGCGCTCTCCGCTGCGCCGAGTGCTGACGGACAACAACCGGTCGACCAGATCGCGGCCCCGTTCTCCGGCGGCGACGATCTGCCGGACATAGCCGTGCTGTTGACTGGCCGGCTGCAGATCGTCCTTCAGAAAACCCGCATATCCCATGATCGACGCGAGGAGATTATTGAAATCATGGGCGATTCCGCCCGCCAGGCGACCGATCGCCTGGAGCTTGCGCGCCTGTTGCGACTGGCGCTGGATGCGGGCGCGTTCGCGGTATTCGAGGTGCCGTTCGGTCGTGTCACGCTGGATCCAGACATGCCCGCCATCCGCAAGCCCTGTCAGCGTCGTTTCGGCCACCAGCGGTCCGCCTGAGGGACGTACGGCAGGGATTTCGCCGCGCCAGACCTCGCCGGCACTCGTGGCCGCCAGGATCGCGTGAATTGAAGCCGAGGTTTCTGCGGGTCTGAGGCAGACGTCCCACCGCCGGTTCTCGATCGTGCCGCGCTCGAGTCCGAGCATCCTGCATTGGGCCGGATTGGCATAAGTAACCGTGCCGGCCCGGTTCGTGATCATGATGCCGTCGCTGGCGGTTTCCATGGCCGTCAGCCGCCGCTGTAGCAATGCCTCGGCCCGCCGTTGCGGTGTGACGTCGGAGACGATCAGGAGCAGGCCGGGCTGAGCATTGCCGTCCTCGGGTATCGTGCTGATACGCGCATGGATGTGACGGACAGTGCCGGCAGCGGCGGGAATGACGGCGTCATGGGTCCAGCGATCCGCTCCGCCGGGGCCTTGGCGTGGCGGGTCCGAACCGAGCATGGCGGCGATGTCCGCGCCGGTTTGCAGCTCGCTGCTTTTCAGATCCCAGTCGGGTCGGAGGCGCCTGAAAAGGCAGCGGAAAGCGGCGTTGCAGTAGACGAGCCGAAAATCTGGGTCGGTTATGGCAATTGCGTCGCCGGCTCCGTCCAGGGCGGCGGCGATTCGGCTTTCGTCCGGGCTCATGGCATCCCGGTTCCCGGTATCGCAGCGCTGCGCCGCGCGGGACTTCGGTGGGGTTTGTTCTGCGTTCAAGTCGTCAGGCATTTGCGCACCCTAGCGTCTGTGCGCCGATCGTTCCAGCAATGTTACCGCTTCGGGCGCACCTATTGGTGTAGCTGTCCGGGTTTTTGTTTCGTTCAGGTTGCTAAATTCAACGCAAAGATGCATGCCCTGGGCTGGTGAACGGAAAATCCAGCTGGCCCGGTCATGAGCAGAACGAACAATAGGTTATGTTCTTCTTCGGCAAACGCATTGCGCAGATTGCACGGTATTTGCCTAACCGATTCCGGTCGTTCCATCGTGTTCTGCCTTGTCTTTTTTTCGTTGATGGGAAGTCCGTCGGCTTCAATCGACAACGCCTGGCGGGACGAATGGCAGCGCGCCGGATTGGACCTGGATCGTGGCCAGCGCGCCGACGATGTTCGAATTGCCGTGGTCGGGCCGGGGGTGGATGCCGGGCATCCGTCCCTGGCCGGGCGGGTCTACCGTGATCTTCGTCTCCCCGGAGCGGTGATTCATCCCTTTGTCGAGCGGCCTGCGACCCACGCGCTGACCGTCGCCGCCGGATCGGCAACGGCAGCGGCCGCCCCTCAGGGGCCGGCCTCAGGAGCCGATCTCGGGATCTATCGAACAAGTCTGACGCCCGACGGGTATCCGGCCGAGACGGCGCTGGCTCTTGCTGACGCCGTCTATGACCATGCCGGAATCGTCTTCATGACCCGTGGCCTGGAAATGGGTCTCGGCGACCTGCCGGAGGTTGAGCGCGGCAATGGAGCCCGTGGCGGAGTCCGCGCCGAGGACATTTTGCCGGGACGGCTGGCCGCTGCCACAGGGTCGACCGCGCATGACTGGCGGGTGTGGTTGAGCGCGATCCGTGCGACTCAAGGCAGCGCGGTGGTGGTCCAGCCGGCGCTGAACCAGCCGGAATGGGACGAAATTGATCTGATCGCCGGCATGCCGGCTCTGCTGCCCGAACTGGGTCGTTCCTGGATCACGGCAGTCGGTGTCGATGGTGACGGTGCGCTCGTGACAGCACCTTGCGGCGCAGCGGCGGCGTGGTGTCTGGCAGCACCGGGATCGCCGGTTTCCGGTGCTGTGCCCCGGGGCTGGCCAATGGGAACCCAAATCGGCGATTCCCGGTACGAAAGCTGGGGTGGGGGATTGATCGCCGCAGCACGGGTCGTTGCGGCGCTGGCGCTTCTGGAAGAAGAACTGGGTCTGCCGCCGGAGGCCGCGGCCCGAAAGATATTGGATACCGCCGACGCGGAATTCGACGGCTTCGACCCGCAGCATCACGGCAACGGCCTGCTGGACATCGCTGCCGCACTGGTTCCTGCGGCGCCGCTGGTCGTGCCGGTTCCCGAGCCGCCGGAATCCCCCGGCCCGCAGGAGTCCCCGACCGCCCAGTCACCCACGGGTCCTGCGCTTCCAACACCTTCGTCGCCGTCGAAATCGACGCCGGCATCGGCGCCGCTGGCCGGGACACGCATCATCCCGGGGCCGAGCTTCGGCGACGGGTTTCATGCCGGCCTTGCGCCGTTTCGAACCGTCGTCATCGACAGATACGGTGCGATCTATGAGCTCGATCTCCGGTCCCTGGTCGCAGAGGGCGCGCCTGTGTCGATTGCCACGCTGATGGACCGTCACGAAACGCGGGCCGGTTGGCGGCGAGAGGCGCGAGCTGTCGTCGCCGTATCCGGAAGTCGGGGAAATCTTCGCCTGCGCGGCCTCATGGACGCGGCAGGGCGTGAGGGTGTGATGGCGACATTCGACGCGCAGCGCGGGGCGCCCGCTTCTGCCGCCGGAGCGAACGGTGGAGGTGAGTTCGGGGACGGTTTCCGACTGACGGCGTTGGGAACGGGCGGCTTTCTTCATTCCGATGACCCCGGACGCTTCCACATATTCGACTCACCACTGCCTGACCCGGTTCTGGGCGCCCCATCGGCGGACGATCCGTTTGCCGCGATGGTTGAGGGCGCGTCGGGGATTGGAATGGGCCTCAGCTTCGCCAATGGCCGGTCGATCGAAGGCTGGGTCTATACGGGCCGGGGCGAATACTCGCGGCGCCGGACCGACGGGCTGGCCTTTCGCGTTACCGATCTGCGCGGCGACGGTGCCGATGTGGTGCGCGGTGGTCTGATTGCCGAGGACGGTGCGATGCTCGGCACGCGCATGACCGGCGCCATGGGACGGACGGGCCGCAGTCTGACGGGCTATGTTTCCGCCACTGGCTATCGGACATATTTTGACGGGCTCCTCGATTTCAGCTTCGGCGCATCGGCGGGGACGACATTGACATCACTGTCGGGGCCGTCGCTGGTCCTCGATCTGGGACCGGTAAGAACCGCGTCGGTGGCGACAGAGGCCGCCGTCAACGGCCTGCTGGCACCGCGCGACCGGCTCTCCCTGTCGTTCGAAGCCCCCCTGAGGGCTGTGTCCGCGCCGGGGCGGCTGGTGACGCGAGTCAGGAATGACCATGCATCAGCGACACAGGGTGGCATCGAAGATCGGGTCGCATTCTTCGACGCCCGGCCGACAGGCTGGGAGGCGCGATGGGGAGCGTCCTATAGCGCGCCGCTGGCACCCGGCGCTTCGATCGGGCTCAGCGCCCTCTACCGGGAGCATGCCGGCCACAGGATCGACGCGGCCCCGGAATGGGAGGTTCGCCTTCGTTTTGCGGCACGGCTTTAGACATGGTGCCGGATCAGGAACGGCCGGTTCCGTCGCACTACCAGCTTTCGAATTCCCTGTAGCCCATTTCGCGTTGATAGGCGAAGGCAGCCTCACGGATCTGGTCGAGAACCGCGCTCGTGTGGGGGATCGGTCCCATCCTGAGGTTGGGGATCGCCTCGTCACGGCTGATAATCAGGGCGTATCCGATGCCCAGAATGCCCCAGTAGATCGGTTTCTCGACCTGATAATCCCGAATCCGATGCAAGGCGACTTCATTGCGTCGACGCACGAGAAGGCCTGTGCGGATAATGATCCGCTGGGTCGTCAGTTCGTAGGACACCAGAAAGCGGGCAAGGGTCTTGATCCCGACATAGAGCGCGGGCAGCGCATAGAGCAGGTGGCTCCAGTAAAGGACGGATGCCATTTGATCCTCTGTCAGCAGGCCGTTTCCCGCGCCCGCCAGACCAGCCTGGATATAGGGAAAGGCCAGATGGATGCCGTAGGTCACGGCGATGGCGAGGATCCAGTGATAGAATGTCGACCGCAGCGCAGGATGCCCCTTCCATAGTGTGCTTTCAGCCTGCTGGCTTCCCTGGGGCCCGCCCCGAACCGACTCCTGTGGTGTGCGTTGGTAAGGCACGTCGCTGCCTGCGCCATCTCCGGACGGGTGTGCCGTTTCCGTCATCTTGTTTCTCTCTGTTGTTCCCGCGTTGCAAGGTCAACATATCACAGCTTTGCCGTGAAGGTCTGCTTCCGGCGGGGCCGTCAAAATTCAAACAAATGTTTGAAACAAGTGATTGACATTATGTTGCAGTGCGATCAACTTCCCTGACCCAGAGCAATCCGAACAGTGCCACGGAGCGTAAACAGCGTGCCCAACGATACGAAGGAAACCGACGGCACGCGCCGAAGATTGATGGACGCCGCACGGGATCTGTTCGCCGATCGGGGCTATCATGGCGCATCCGTGCGGGATATCTGCCGCGTCGCCGAAGCCAATGGCGCGGCGGTCAGCTATCATTTCGGCGGCAAGGCAGACCTGTACCGCGCGGTTGCGATCGCGGTCTCGCAAGAGGTTGCCGCGACCTGGCCAAAGGCCGGTGCCCGGATCAGCGATTATCCGACGCCGGACGCGGCCCTGGATCACGTGGTCGAAAGCCTTACCGCGCCTCATACGACCGACCGCAGCCGCGTCTCGATGGTCCAGATCGGCAATTGGGAAATGGCCGCGCCGACCGACCTTATCGACGACATCATCCGCCAGTGGCTGGAACCGGTCTTTGGCTTGATCCGCGAATTATTACGGACATATTCATCCGAACCCATGGACCCGGTCAGTGAATCCCTTGCAGTGCTGGCGGTTCTGGAACTGGCAGCGACCGGGACGCGGGGCCAGCGGATCTGGCCCTGGTTCGGGCATGACGAACCACTCGACGGAGCGAAAATGCGCAGACGGCTTCGTGACCTTCTGCGGCGGTTCATCAAGGAAGCCGCACCTGGAATTGACTCTGCCGACCCGATGGCGCCGCCGGCGACCTGATTTTGCCGCGCGTCCCGATCGATCAAGGAAAATATCAATGAAATCAATTGCGCGTCTCATGATTGTCGTCGTGATACTTGTCGCCGGGGCGTTCGGGGGCTGGCTCGTTTCGGCTTTCCTTCCGCCTTCGCCGGCGGGAATGCTGGTTGCCGGCGGACAGGGCGGCGGTGGTGGTCCGGGTGGCGGCGGAATGGGCGCTGGCGGTGGCATGCCGCCGACGCCGGTTTTGGTCTCCGGCGCGGACGAGCGGCGTTTCGTCGAGCGGGTCCGGTCGGTCGGCACGGCGCGGGCCATCGACTCCGTGACCATCCTGCCGCGCGTAGCCGGTGAACTCGTGACGGTGAATGTCGAGGCGGGGGACACCGTCAGCGCCGGTGATGTTCTGTTCGAAGTGGAAAGCACAGAGCAGGAAGCCCGCCTTGCCGAAGCCCGCGCCCGTGCCGACGATGCACGTGGCCGGTACGAGCGAAATCGCGCGGCGTCGGGTTCGGTCCCGCAGGCTCAGATCGAGCAATACGCGGCCGAACTGGCGGTGGCGGAAGCACAGGTCGCATCGGCTGAATTCGCCTTGAGGAACACCCGCATTACGGCGCCGTTCGATGGCACGGTCGGATTGATCGGCCCGAGTAGCGGCGCCATGGTCGGGCCGGACACCCTTTTGACCACGCTCGATGACCGGACGCGGACCAAGGTCACGTTCAGCGTCCCCGAGCGGTTCATTGGTGGCCTTTCAGAGGGAACGGAACTGACCGCCCGATCTTCCGCATATGCCGAAACCACCTTCGAGGGCACGGTTTCCGCGCTCGGCGGCCGCGTCGACGAGCAGACGCGCACCCTGACGGTCGAGGCGACTCTGGAGAATCCGGAAAACCTCCTGCGGCCCGGCATGTTCCTGACCATCGATCTGGCGCTGACGCCGGAAACCCATATCGCGGTGCCCGAGGATGGGCTGGTCGTTCAGGGTGGGGACGCCTTCGTCTTCAGCGTCGATGGTGAGAACGTCGCCCATCAGATCGCGGTCGATATCATCCAGCGCGCCGACGGCTGGGTCGCTGTCAGGGGCGATGTCGCCGCCGACGCCAGCATCATCGTTGCCGGTCAGACGCGGGCCCGCGATGGTGGGCAAGTCATGCTCATCGACGCCGACTCCGAAGATGATGGCGCCGGCGGCGGACCAGCGGGTCCGCAAGTGTCGGAGGCCCGGTAATGGTACTCTCCGATATCAGTGTAAAACGCCCGGTCCTGGCGATCGTCATGAGCGCGGTGATTGTCGTCCTTGGCCTGTTTGCCTCGTCCTCACTGCCGATTCGCGAGTATCCGGA
Source organism: Fodinicurvata sp. EGI_FJ10296 (assembly GCF_040712075.1). Lineage (NCBI taxonomy): Bacteria > Pseudomonadati > Pseudomonadota > Alphaproteobacteria > Rhodospirillales > Rhodovibrionaceae > Fodinicurvata > Fodinicurvata sp. EGI_FJ10296. The sequence continues at coordinate 26,644 of NZ_JBFCVL010000010.1, read as the reverse complement.
CATTGACCCGCCGGTCATTTCCGTCTCCACGGCCTATCCCGGTGCCGCACCGGAAGTGGTGTCCAACGAGGTTACCGAACCGCTCGAACGTTCGCTTGCGACCGTCGAGGGGATTGCCTCGATGGAATCCACGTCGCGCGACGGCAACAGCCAGATTTCGCTGGAATTCGGCATCGATCGCGACCTCGATTCCGCCGCATCGGATATTCGCGACGCGGTTTCGCGTGTCCAGTCCCAGTTGCCCTCAGACGCCAACTCGCCGCAGGTCACGAAGTCGTCGTCGGACAGTCAGCCGATGATCTGGATTTCGCTGACCTCGCAGCGCTACGAGGCCGATTTCCTGTCGGACTATGCCGACCGTTTCGTGGTGGACCGGCTTTCGACGATCAACGGCGTCGCCGACGTCATGGTCGGCGGCGAGCGGCGCTATGCCATGCGTATCTGGCTCGACCCGGTCTCGATGGCGGCGACCGGTGTCACCGTTCAGGATATCGAGCAGGCGCTCAGGGCCAACAATGTCGAACTGCCTGCGGGCCAGATCCGCACCGAAGCCCGGTCACTCACCGTGCGAACCGTGACGCGGCTGTCGACGGCCGAAGAATTCGGTGATCTGGTCCTGCGCGAACACGAGGGGGCACCGCTGCGGCTCCGTGACGTCGCGCGGGTCGAGCGGGGCGTCGAGGACGATAGCACACAGGTGCGCATCAATGGCGGTACCGGCGTCGGCATCGGCGTCGTGCGCCAGAGCCAGTCCAACACGATCGAGGTCGCTGACGCTGTCCGGGCGGAGGTCGAGGCGATCGGGCCCACTCTGCCCGACGGCGTGACGCTGGAGGTGGCCTATGACGAAAGCATTTTCGTTTCGTCATCGATCGATGCGGTGATCAAGGTCTTCATCGAAGCGCTGATCATTGTCGTTCTTGTCATTCTTGCCTTCCTGCGATCGCCCCGGGCCACGCTGATCCCGGCCGTGACGATCCCGGTCTCGTTGATCGGGGCGTTCATCGCCATGGCGGCGCTGGGCTATTCGATCAACGTCCTGACGCTGCTGGCACTGCTGCTGGCGATCGGCCTGGTGGTCGATGATGCCATCGTCGTACTGGAGAACATCCAGCGCCGCGTCGATGAAGGCGAGCCGGCGCTGGTCGCGGCGGTGCGCGGCACGCGCGAGGTTGGCTTCGCGGTGCTGGCGACCTCCGTCACCCTGATATCGGTGTTCATACCGATCTCGTTTCTTGACGGCAGCGTCGGCAGACTGTTCGCCGAGTTCGGTATCGTCATGGCGGCGGCGGTCGTGTTTTCGACCTTCGTGGCGCTTACGCTGGCGCCGATGATGGCGAGCAAGTGGCTCAAGCCAAACCGCAAGGCACTGGCCCGTCACCAGAACGCCGAGGGTGACCGCCGGGATGCCGAGCCGGGTATGCAGCGGTACTATCGGGCGGCCGTGACCTGGGCGGTGGATCGCCCCGTATCGGTCATCGGCGTCAGTTTGTTCGGTGCGGCGATCGTCGTGCTGTTCTTCATGGCAATTCCGCAGGAGCTTTCGCCGACGGAGGATCGCGGCATCGTGATCATTCCCTCCATCGGGCCGGAGGGCGCGACGCCGGAGTTCATCGACCAGGGCGTCCGGCGGGTGGAATCGGTGGCGCTGCCGCTGGTCGAGGAAGGCCTGGCCGACAGCGTCTTCTCGGTCGTCGGCATTGGCGGCAATATCGGCTTTACCATCGTTGGACTGGCCGACTGGGCCGACCGGGATGTCGGCCAGCAGGAGATCATTGGCCGGCTCATGCCGGGTCTGCTGTCCATCCCCGAGGTGCAATCGTTCCCGATCGCGCCGCCCGGCCTGGGTCAGGGCGGCTTCGACCAGCCGGTGCAGTATGTCCTGGGCGGCTCTGATTACGAGGAACTGGAAGTGCACGCCCAGGCCATGCTGGAAAGGGCGCGCGAAAATCCCGCGCTGGTCAATCCGCGCATCGATTTCGAACGGACGCGCCAGCAGATCGAGGTGTCGGTCAACCGCGACCGGGCGGCGGCGCTGGGCATTTCCGTGGACCAGATCGGGCGGACGCTGCAGGTTCTGCTCGCCGCAACCGATGTCACCAGCTATATCGACGGTGGCCAGGAATACGATGTCATCATGCAGGCGCCGCGCAGCCTCCGCGCCGGCCTGGACGATGTCGGCGGGTTCTTCATTCGCACCGGCGACGGCGATCTGGTGCCGTTGTCGTCCGTGGTCACGATGGAAGAGGTCGGCGCCGCAGCGTCGCTGGGCCGCGTTGACCGGCTGCCCGCGATCACTCTGCAGGCGGGGCTTGCGCCGGGTTACGATATGGGATCGGCGCTGAGCTACCTGGACCAGATTGCGGTCGAGGAACTGCCATCGGACGTCCGGACCTCGTATCTCGGTCAATCGCAGGAGTTCATGGACGGATCGGCGCAGATCTACCTGACCTTCGGGCTGGCGTTCCTGCTGGTATTCCTGGTTCTGGCCGCCCAGTTCGAGAGCTTCGTCCATCCGACCATCATCCTGATCTCGACGCCGCTGGCGGTGACCGGCGCCATGATCGCGCTGTTCTTCGCCGGGTACTCGTTCAACATCTACAGTCAGGTCGGAATCATCCTGCTGATCGGGCTGATGGCGAAGAACGGTATTCTGGTGGTTGAGTTCGCCAACCAGCTGCGCGATCGCGGCCAGGGGGTGCGCGAGGCGTCGATCGATGCCGCCGTGCTGCGTTTGCGGCCGGTTCTGATGACGACCCTGGCGCAGGTGTTCGGGGCCATCCCGCTGGTGCGAGCCGGTGGCGCGGGTGCCGAAAGCCGCGGCACCATCGGTCTGGTCATCATCGGCGGCATGTTGTTCGCCACCGCGTTCACGCTGTTCCTGACCCCTGTCCTCTACAAGCTGATGGCTGGCTATACGCGGCCGACGAACTGGATATCCGAGCGACTGAAGGAACAGGAGGCGGCAGCGGACCAGCCGGATCAGGGAAATACCCACACCGAAGGGCGGCCCGGCGTCGTCCCGGCCGAATAAGGATCAAGGTTATGACCGATAAAGCGACCTACCGGCCGGTTCGGCGTGGATACCGGGCGCTGCCCGCCGTCGCGTCAATGGTTCTGCTGGCCGGATGTGCGGGATTTGGCGCCGAAACGTCGACCCCGTCGCCAGCGGTGCCGGCGTCCTATGTCGACGCCCGCGCCGCGATTCCTACCGAAGCGCCGGTGGATATGGTGCGGTGGTGGCAGTCCTTCGACGACCCGGTGCTGACCGCGTTGATCGAGGAGTCCGCGGCGGCCAATACTGATATCCGGATTGCTGAAAGCCGGGTGCGCGAGGCACGGGCCATGGCGCGTCAAAGCCGCTCTGGCCTCTGGCCGTCGCTCGATGCCGGAACGTCGGCGGGGGCGACGTCGGATGTTGCCATCGATTCCGGTCGGTCGCCCACCAATCAGGGCCTGTTCGAGGCCGGATTCGATGCCGTGTGGGAGGCCGATCTGTTTGGCGGCACCCGCCGGTCGATCGATGCGGCCGAGGCTGGCGTTCGGGCGGAAGAGGAGCGATACCGCGATGTCATGGTGTCGCTCTATGCCGAGCTCGCAGATACCTATGTACGCCTTCGGGCGACGCAGGAACGGCTGGCGCTGACCGAACAGTCCCTCAGATTGCAGCGCCGTACCCGCGATCTGGTCCGTGAACAGGCCGATGCCGGCATTGCCACCGTGGTCGACGCTGAACGGGCCAACGCCGCCGTCGCCCAACTGGAGTCGCAGCGGCCGGCTCAGACGGCGCAGATCGAGCGACTGATCAACCAGATATCCGTCATTCTCGACCGGCCGCCGGGCGCGCTGCGCAACCGCCTGATCGATGCGGCACCGGTTCCCGTCTCCGACGCGGGGCCCGATATCGGCATTCCGGCCGATCTGCTTCGCAGGCGTCCCGATCTTCGGGCAGCGGAACAGGATCTGGTCGCGGCGGTCGCCCAGACTGACGTGGCGATCGCCGACCTTTATCCCAGCCTTACCATCCCCGGCTCGATCACGCTTTCCGCCGCCGGCCTTGGGACCGGATCGATCGTGGAAACGCTGACGTCAGCTGTCAGTGCCGCGCTGTCGATCCCGATTTTCGACAGTGGCAGCCGGCAGGCAGCCGTCGACGCCGCCGAGGAACGCGTCGAGCAGGCGCTTCTTTCGTATCGCAGCCGGATTCTGACGGCGATGCAGGAGGTCGAGAACGCCCTGATCGACTATGACGAGGCCCTGGAAAGGCGGGCAGCACTACGCCGGAACGTGGCATCCTCGCAACGGGCGGTTACGACGGCCACGGATCTGTTCGAACAGGGGCTGTCGAGTTTTCTTGAAGTGCTCGATGCTCAACGTGAATTATCGACGGCGCGGCAGAGCCTGTCCGAAGCGGAAGAGGCTCTGTCGCGGTCGATGATCCAGCTTTACAAGGCGCTGGGCGGCGGTTGGGACGGTGCGGCGCCCGCTATCGCGGCCGCACCGTCGAGTTGAAGGCTGATGGGGGCGGCAGCCTGCGACGCAGGTCAGAAGCCCTCCACCGGTAGCCATTGTCATTGAGACCGTCGCCGCCTGCTATTCCCACCAGGAGTCGTCGACGCTCTCAAGCGACTCGAGTTCCTCTTCCGAGTGTCGCGTAATGAACACATATTCCGCATCGTCGACGGCGACGAGATCGACATCCTCGACGGGCAGAAAGACATGTTTGTCGCCGAGATCCAGAAAGCCGCCGATCTCGGCGACGATGCCGATCATCTGCCCCGAAGTGTCGAGAACCACGTCCCGGATTTCACCGATCTCGTTCCAGTTGGAGTCGACGCTGTCATAGCCCGACCAACCCCAACGATAGTCTTCTCCTGGCGTTCCCCAGGATCCTTCATCATAGGCTTGATTGGTCGTGTAAATCGCGCCGCCGGTGATGTCACCCGTGCGGATGAGGTTCTCCCGATCGACTGTATCCTGCGCAAATGCCGATGCGGCACCAAGAATGCCGATCATCGCAAGTGCTGTAAAAGTACGTTTCATGGATGTCTCTCTTCCTTTTGGTGTGTACCGTCAACAATGGCGGGCGTTCGATGTTCCAGCATGAGTCGCGATTTCGCCGAATTGGGAGAGCCGATCACGGCTGTGAAACTTGAAGCAGACCCCCTCCGGCAACCCCGGAGCGGTCGGTGATTGTGCGGAGAGACTGGAAAGCGCGTGCAGCACTACGCCGGGATGTGGCATCCTCCCAGCGGGTCGTTGCGACGCCCTTGGATCGCTTCGAACAGGGGGCGTCGAATTACCGTGAGGGGTTCGCGCCGGCGGTGAATCGTCGAGGACGCCGCAGAGCCTGTGAGGAGAGGAAGACGCATAGCTACTGTCGAAGAGTCAGCCCGCCCGCGAAGGGACGATTGAGTGGCAGTCACCCGAGACCAAGCGAATGACGACACGCATCCCTCGTTCATTCAGAACGGCGGTGAGATGGGCGCGCGCATCAGAGGGTATGATTGGGCGGCGACATCACTGGGAGTTCCGGCGGCGTGGCCGCAGGGGCTGCGGACCGCGGTCAGGCTGGTGCTGAACATTCCGCAACCGGCGTTCATCTTCTGGGGTGACGACCGGATTTGCCTGTATAACGATGCTTTCGCCGAGATATTCGCAGCCGACGAGTCTGGCGTCGAGGCCATCCCGGACGCTCTGGGGAAGCCGGCGCGCGCGGTCTGGGAAGCCGCCTGGCCCACGCTCGGCCCGTTTCTGGACCGGCTCGTGGCTGCCGGGCCGGCGCCGGATGTCGGTGCGCCGGAGGTCCCGGAGGCACTGGCGGCGAATGGCTGGCAGGCGTTCAGCTTCAGCCCGATCGATGACGACAGCAGCCCCACCGGCATCGGCGGTGGTCTGGCGCTGGCGTCCCGGCCGGCGGCCGAACGGGCCGGTGAACTGGAAGCGCTGCGCAAGAGTGAGGCGCATTACCGATCCATCTACGATCACGTCCCCGTTCTCATCTGGGAAGAGGATTGGGCGGAAGTGAAGGCGATGCTGCTGGCGCTGCGCGAAGCCGGCGTTACGGATTTTGCCGACTATTTCGCCCGGCATCCGGGTTTCGTCACTGCGGCGATCCACGAGGTTCGTGTTCACAATGTCAACAGAACCGGCGCTCGGCTGTTCGGCGCCCGGTCGTCGCGGGAACTGCTGTCACAACATACCGATGTGATCGAGAAGCCGGCGTCGATGGCCCTGTTCGCGCAGGCAATGGCTGCCTTCATGGCCGGCAAGCGGGAATTCGAATCCGAAAGCGATACCACCGATCTCAACGGACAGCGGCTTCGGCTTTACGTCAAGATGCTGATCCCGGATGTGAACGCGTCCGACACTCGCCTGGTGCTGACGCAGATGGACATCACGGCCCTCAGATCGGCGGATGAACGTTTCAGCGTCGTGGTCAAGGCGACCAGTGACGTCGTCTGGGACTATGACATGATTGCCGGCACGGTCTGGTGCAGCGACGGGATCAGGGAGCGCTTTGGCCTTGATCCGGGGGATTTCAGATCCGGCCGCGCCACGTGGTCCGATCACCTGCACCCCGACGAGCGGGAACGCGTCCTTTCCGACCAGGCACGGCTGATCGCCGAGGGTGCCACATCGTGGCAGGCGGCGTACCGCTTCAGGCGTGGGGACGGCAGCTATGCCCACATCGAGGACCGGGGTACGTTCGTGCGCGACGGTTCGGGGACGGTCATCCGCATGATCGGCAGCATGGTCGACGTCACCCATCAGAAGCAGATCGAAGATCAGCTTCGCCAGTCGCAGCGCCTCGATGCCATAGGGCAGCTGACCGGAGGGGTTGCCCACGATTTCAACAACCTCCTGACCGTCATTCTGGGCAATTCCGAGGTCCTGAGCGAGATGCTGGCGGATCGGCCCGTGGAGAGGCGGATGGCCGATATGAGCGCCTCGGCGGCCGAACGCGGTGCGGAACTGACCAACCGGCTTCTGGCCTTCGCTCGCAGGCAGCCGCTGCAGCCGGCCGAAACCGACCTCAATCAGCTGATATCCGGTATGGACGGGCTGCTGCGGCGCACATTACGGGAAAACATCAACATCGATCTGGTCGCCGCCCGCGACCTCTGGACGACTGAACTTGATCCCGGCCAACTCGAAGTGGCCATATTGAACCTTGCCATCAATGCCCGCGACGCCATGCCCGACGGCGGCCGTCTGACGATCGAAACCGCCAACTGCCATTTCGACGAGCGCTACTCGGCCCGGCATGACGAGGTCGAGGCGGGGGCCTATGTCATGGTCGCCGTTTCGGACACGGGCGAAGGCATGGCGCCGGAGGTCGTGGCGCGCGCGTTCGAGCCGTTCTTCACCACCAAGGAGGTGGGCAAGGGCAGCGGTCTGGGGCTCAGCCTCGTCTACGGTTTTGCGAAACAATCGGGCGGCCACGCCACGATTTATTCGGAACTCGGGGAGGGGACAACGGTTCGGCTTTATTTTCCACGATCCGTCGCCACCCGTGACGAGGCCGTCCCGAATGCAGGCGGCGTGTCCGTACCAGTCGGCACGGAACGAATTCTGGTCGTTGAGGACGACAATCTCGTCTGCGAGCATCTGGTCTCGCAGCTGGAGGGGCTTGGTTATGCAGTAACGAGCGCCGGCACTGGTGCCGCGGCCCTGGACCTGCTGAAACAGGGTGACCCGTTCGATCTGCTTTTTACCGACGTGATCATGCCCGGTGGCTTGAACGGCAAGGAACTGGCCGACGCTGCAAGGGTGATGCTTCCGGAGATCAGGGTGCTGTTCACGTCCGGTTATACCGAGAACACGATTTTTCATCACGGACGGCTCGACCGGGGTGTCCACCTGCTCGGCAAACCCTATCGGCGCCAGGATCTCGCATTGAAGGTTCGCGCAGTGCTTGACGAATAGCCGATGTGGCGCATTCTGCCCACAGGAGGAAAAAAGATAGCCGCCCGGCTAAGTTTCTTGACGCGATCTCGTCGGCGTTGTTGGTTAGCTGAATGGCTAACCTGAATGCGATTTTTCATTCTCTTTCCGACGAGACAAGGCGGGCCGTGGTGCAGCGTTTGTGCGTGGGGCCGGCAAGCGTGACAGAACTGGCCGCGCCACATGACATGGCGTTGCCGACCTTTCTCAAGCACTTGCGGGTGCTTGAGGGTAGCGACCTGATCGAGACGTCGAAATCAGGCCGCGTCCGGACCTGTCGCCTGAAGGCCGAAACGGCAAAAATGGCCGAAGACTGGCTGGGTGGTCAGCGCAGGGCCTGGGAGGGGCGGTTGGACCGGCTGGATGCATTTGTAGCGGCCGCGGCTAACACTCAACCGATCGAGAACGGAGTCGACGATGAAACTTGATCCTGAACTGGATCTGTTGCTGGAGCGCGATGTCACGGCGAGTCCCGCGCAACTCTGGCAGGCCTGGACCGATCCCGCCAATTTGAAACGCTGGTTCGCGCCGGCACCCTATCAGGTGGCCAGGGCGCCGACCGGGTCAGGCATGAAGAGATGGGGTTCTTCGACGGCTGGTCGACCTGCATCGATCAACTCGACGCCCTGGCGCGAAACCTGTAGCCAAGAACGATCAGCTGGATCTGCCTGTGAAACGTGAGTGCACACAAACTCACCGACACGGCCATTGCGACTGCTAACTTATGAAATTCCTTGGCGGACCCGACAGGATTCGAACCTGTGACCTCTGCCTTCGGAGGGCAGCGCTCTATCCAGCTGAGCTACGGGTCCTTAAACGAGACGGGAGTGCCGCCGACGCCAGGATGAGCGGACACTACTCCAAGCGGCGGCCGTCTGCCAACCCCCAAATATCCCGAATCCGACGTTCTGTTATCAGGTCTCGTCCGGCGGGACGAGACGGGGATCGGCGGCGATTTCCTCGACCAGATCGGGGTTATTCCGGATCGCCACATGCCGGTTGGCGATGGCGTCATCGATCAGGAGAATGAAGGCGTTCCATTCCATCTCGGCTCTGGCTTGCGGCGAAAGCCCATCCTGGCCGTGCTTGAGCTGGGCAGCGAGGCGCTTGCGCGTGGTGCGCAGGACGCCCTTGCGCTGACCGCCCTTGACGCTGGACTGGTCGCGGATTTCCGACCGGATCAGCGTCGCCGTCAGCGGAACCTGTATGGTGTGGGCACCGAAAACATAGGGCCGGTGCCAACGCCGTTCGTCAGGGTCGGCTTCGGTTTCGAAGGTCGGGCGCGCTTCTGTCATTCGGCCATCTCGGATGTTGTCGCTCGGTCCTGGGCCGCTCATGATGGCTGCCTCGTCATCCGTCTTGCCCCAGATCGCCCACGGCTGTCCAGTCTCCGGTTCTCGGGAATGGGCGGTGGGGGATGCCGCTCGGCTCAGTCGTTCGCTTCCGTCCGTCCGATTGGCCCAGCCGTCTGTACCGATCGTCCGTCGAACAGGGCACTGTGTCGCTCGTCGCCACGCCGGTCGGCGCCGGACGGCAGCGGGCCGCCGACCGTCACGATCCAGGCCAGAATATCGTCCCAGACGATCCTGGCCTGCAGGTCGCGCAGCAGCATGTGATAGCCGTTCTCGTAAAAAGCGAGTGTAAATCGCCCCGGCTGGAGGCGTGCGAGCATCAGGTCGACGGTGTCGAGCGGAACGACCTCCTCGCGGTCGCCATAAAGCATGAGGGTCGAGGTCGGCACATCGGGCGCCGAGCGATAGGCGCGGTCCATCAACGTCACCAGTCCGTCGAGAGCGTCGATCCGGGAGTTTTTGAGGACCAGGGGGTCCCGGCCCAGCGCCCGCAGCATTTCCAGATTGTCCGACGGCACGATGCCGAGACCGTCCGGGCTGACCCGCAGGCCGGGGACGGTGAGGGCGCCAATCTCAAGCGCGAGACGCTGATAGCCCGGCATGGTCTCACGCGCCCATATCGCCGGCGCTACGAGGATGACGCCATCGAGCGGCGGCCCGGTCAGTCCCGGTGAGCCGGTCCCTGTGGCCACCGTCATGGCAACGGCACCGCCCATGCTGTGGCCGAGCAGATACAGCGGAGTGTTTGGGTATGCGTCGTGCAGGAGCCACAATGCGGCGGCGGCGTCCGAACTCAGCGCTTCGACGCTCGACCAGATGCCCCGGCTGTCGTGCCGCCCGAAGCCGCGCTGGTCATAAGCGAAAGTCGCAATTCCACGGTCGGCCCAGTACGAGGCAGCCGAATCGAAAGCATTGGCGTGATCATTATACCCGTGAAGCGCCAGTATGAGGGCCCGCGGTGGCCGGCCGTCGTCCGGCAACCATCGGCGCAGCGGCAGATCGGTTCCGTCGGCCGCCACGACGGCGCTGTCGACCAAAGCCGGCGGCCCCGACGGCAACCCCATGCGCAGCCTGTCACCGCAGGCCGCCACGGCGGTGCCTGCGGCCAGGACGACGATCAGCGTGGCGATCCGCCGGAAGCTCGGCCAGATTGCGGCGCACATATGCCCGTTACGTCCCCGTCACTTCCCCGTCACGTTGCAGCCGGTGCGGGCCGGGTCAGCTGAAGAAAGATATCCTCAAGATCGGTTTCCTCGGTGGTCAGATCAGTGACCCGGACACCGCTGTCATGCATTGCATTGAGGATATCGCCGAGCCGCGTTTGGCTGGGCTGATACCGGATCACCAGACGGTCGGGCGCCGACAGTTCGGCCTGGAAATCCGCCAGCCCGGCGGGCACGGCATCCAGCGTGTCGGTCAGATGGATCGTGATCGTCTTGTTGTCGAGACGCGCCAGCAGGTTGCCGGTCGTATCGTTGGCGACGACCTCGCCATGGTTGATGATCGCGATGTGGTCGCACAGCTCCTGCGCTTCTTCGAGATAATGCGTCGTCAAAAGAACGGTCGTTCCCGTCCTGTTGAGGCTACGGACGTGTGTCCAGAGCGACTGACGCAGTTCGATGTCGACGCCGGCCGTGGGTTCGTCCAGCACCAGCACCGGCGGCGAATGCACCATGGCCTTTGCGACCATCAGCCGCCGCCGCATGCCTCCGGACAGCGTTCGGGCATAGGCGGTGGCCTTGTCGGCGAGGCCCACGGCTTCCAGCAGTTCGTCGGTGATCCGTTCGCGCTTTGGCACACCATAGAGGCCGGCCTGCAGATCGAGCAGTTCGCGCGGCGTGAAGAACGGATCGATGTTGAGTTCCTGAGGCACGACGCCAATCGCCGACCGTGAATGCCGGGGATCGCGGTCGATATCGTAACCCCAGATCGACGCCGTGCCGGCGGTTTTCATGACCAGACCGGCCAGAATATTGATCAGGGTCGATTTTCCGGCGCCATTCGGCCCCAGCAGCCCGAAAATCTGACCCCGGGGGATGTCGAGATCAATGCCCTTGAGCGCGACTTTCGCCGGCGACTTGCCGCTGGCGCGGTAGGTCTTCTCAAGACCTGAAACGCTGACGGCATTGACCGGCAGACCACCGGCCTCTGTCGCTCTGGCTTCGGGCGACGCGGTCGCGTTGGATAGGACGGATTCTGCTACGGCCATTTTTGCGGTCTCATCAACTGGATTCGGGGTCCGAATTCTCGGCTGAACTCGGGGCATCGGCCCCTCTGGTGCGGGTCCTGCAGGTATCGGCTCTGACGGCGGCCGATCGAATATCGCGTCCGCAGACGGAACCATTAAATGGGTATCACACGTTGCCCGTCAACCGGCCTTCTACCGGTGCTGGACACGGACAGCCTGCCGGAAATCACGACCGTGCTTGAATCGCCGACGGCATCGACGCTATTTAAAGGGGATCGGGAACGGGCACTGCCGATGCCGACTCTATTGGGGGACATGTGACGATGCCGATCGATGCGCCTGAAATTATCTATGTCGATGAAGACACCGAGAGCGTTGGCTGCGACGGCGGCGGCGGCGCCCTTGGCCATCCGTTGGTCTATTATACTTTCGGATCCAGCCGGTCCGTGACATGTGGGTACTGCGACCGTGAATTCGTTCGGGGCACACCGCCGGCGGACGGGGCACCGATCGAGATCCACCAGACGACCGACCGCTGAAATCGGCGCCGGTCTGGAGGCGTGATGAGAGATGGCGGCGCCGGTACTCCATGGCATGCTCGCGGCCGCGATGATGTCATCGCGGCACTGGATGTTTCCCCTGAAGCCGGACTGTCGGAAGCAGAGGCGGAGGCGCGGCTTGCCCGCCACGGTCCCAATGCGTTGCCGGAGCCACCCCGGCGCGGGGCGCTGGCGCGTCTGGCCGCCCAATTCAACAATGTTCTGATCTACGTCCTGATCGCGGCCGGCGCCGTTGCCGGTGTGTTGGGCGAATGGGTCGACGCTGCCGTGATCGGGGGTGTCGTCGTGATCAATGCCCTGATCGGGTTCGTTCAGGAGGGCAAGGCCGAGGAGGCGATCGACGCCATTCGCGACATGCTCTCGCCGGAGGCGCAAGTCACCCGTGGCGGCGAGCGACGGACCGTCTCTGCACAAACGCTGGTACCGGGTGATGTCGCCTATCTGAAGGCGGGCGACCGGGTCCCGGCGGATCTGCGGGTCATCGAAAGCCGGTCGCTTCAGGTGCAGGAAGCCGCCCTGACGGGCGAAAGTTCGGCAGTAGACAAGTCAACGGACCCGGTAAACGAAGACGCGCCGCTCGCCGAGCGCGTGTCGATGCTGTATTCGGGAACACTGGTCAGCTATGGCACCGGCAGCGGGGTCGTCGTCGAAACCGGCGCCGCGACTGAACTCGGCCGGATCAGCGGCATGATCGGCGAAGACCGCGGCATCACCACGCCGCTGCTCGAACAGATGGGCGTGTTCGGGCGCTGGCTGACACTGGTCATCGTTGTGCTGGCCGGAATCACGCTCGCCTTCGGCCTGCTGTTCCGCGACTATACCGTTACGGAAATGTTCATGGCGGCTGTCAGCGTCGCCGTCGCCGCGATCCCGGAAGGATTGCCGGCGATCATGACGATCACGCTGGCCATCGGCGTCACCCGGATGGCGCGGCGCAATGCGATCATCCGGCGCCTTCCGGCGGTGGAAACGCTGGGCGCGGTCTCGGTCATCTGTTCCGATAAGACCGGGACTCTGACGCGCAACGAACTGATGGTCAGCAGCGTCGTGACGACGGCCGGCCGCTATTCGGTGGCGGGAAGCGGCTATGACCCGAAGGGCGCGGTATGCCCTGACGACAGATCCGGGGACGGCCCGGGGGATGGCCAGAGTGCCGGCGACGACCCTGCAGAAGGCGACGACCTGCGCTGGGTCGCACGGGTAGCGGCGCTGTGCAACGAAGCCCGGATCCGCCACCGCGACGGGGCATGGACCCTCAGCGGCAATCCGACCGACGGTGCCTTGCTCGCCTTTGCCGCCAAGGCCGGCATGGACGCCGACGCCGAACGGACCAGCAGCCCCGCGCTGCAAAGCATTCCCTTCGACAGCGCCCACAAATACATGGCCACGTCCCACGATTTGCCTGACGAGGCGTCCGCGGCATACGGCGGTCACGTTTTGCTCGTCAAAGGCGCGCCGGAACGGCTTCTGGAAATGTGCGATACTGAGGGAACCGCCGCATCCGCCGGCCCGATCGATCGCGACCGCTGGCACCGGGTCATGGACGATCTGGCCCGGAACGGCCAGCGACTGATCGGTGTGGCCATGCGGCCGATGGAGGAGGGCGAGCCGCTGACATTCGACAGCGTCAGCGGGTCCTCCGGCGCGCGGCTGACGTTTCTCGGCGTGCTCGGCCTGATCGATCCGGCCCGGCCGGATGCGATCGAGGCGGTCGCGACCTGCCGGGCGGCAGGCATCGAGGTCAAGATGATCACCGGCGACCATGCGGCGACGGCAACGGCGATCGCGCGGGATTTTGGTATTGTGCCGCCGGATGGCGGCACGGAATCGTCCGGCCCGGATGCCTCCGGTTCAAACATCAATGCGCTGACCGGCCGCGATCTCGATGCGATGAATATCGATGATCTGGCGGCGGCGGGTGCGGCGGTCAGCGTGTTCGCCCGCACATCGCCGGAGAACAAGCTGCAGTTGGTGACGGCACTGCAGAAGCATGGCCATGTCGTTGCCATGACCGGCGACGGCGTCAATGACGCGCCGGCGCTGAAAAGGGCCGATGTCGGCGTCGCCATGGGAATCAAGGGCACTGAGGCGGCCAAGGAGGCTGCGGAGATGGTGCTGGCCGACGACAATTTCGCCTCAATTGCCCGCGCGGTCGAGGAAGGCCGCACTGTCTACGATAACCTGAAGAAGGCGATCCTGTTCATCCTGCCGACCAGCTTCGGTCAGGCGCTGGTCGTCCTTGCCGCCATTCTGGCCGGCATGACGCTGCCGATCACGCCGGTTCAGATCCTGTGGGTCAATATGATCACGGCCGTGACACTGGCGCTGACACTGGCGTTCGAGCCGGCCGAAGCCGACATCATGCGCCGCCCGCCGCGCCCACGGGCCGAGCCGCTGCTTTCGCGGTTCCTCGTCTGGCGGATCGCCTTTGTTTCGTTCCTTCTGCTGGCAGGGGCGTTTTCGCTGTTCGTCCATCAGTATCAGCAGGGCGTCGATCTCGATACCGCGCGGACGGTCGCCGTCAACGCGCTCGTTGTCGGTCAGGTCGTCTATTTGCTGAATACCCGTCACATGCTGATGCCGAGCTGGACGCTGGAAGGGCTGTTCGGATCGAAACTCTGCCTGGCCGGAATCGCAGCGGTGCTGTTGCTTCAGATGATCTTCACCTATGTCCCCTTCATGAACTATCTGTTCGAGAGCGGCGCGATGACGTCGGGGCAATGGGGTCTTGTCGTGGCATTCGGTGCGGCCTTGTTCCTGATCGTCGAGGCTGAAAAGCTTCTGGTGCGCCGTATCGCTTCCCCGCATCGCAGCAGACGGAAACCGGCTGCATGATCGGCGGGGCGGAAACGGTTGTATATCGGTCTGTGCGCGGGCGGCAGGATTGTGGCATAGTGGACGACCGATCCGAACAGCGGCGGCAACCAGCCCCGTTCTCGACGAAGCGGGCCTGTCAACGGGTTCGCCGGAACATGCAACCGAGGAAGCGCCCATGTCCGACCGCGGCTCAGCCAATGCGCCCCTTTCCCGCCATGCCATGGCGTTCATCCTTGCCGGCGGCCGCGGCAGCCGGCTCAAGGAACTGACCAATATCCGGGCCAAGCCGGCGGTTTATTTCGGCGGCAAATCGCGCATCATCGACTTTGCCCTGTCCAACGCCGTCAATTCCGGCATCCGCCGGATTGGCGTCGCCACGCAGTACAAGGCTCACAGTCTGATCCGTCATCTGCAGCACGGCTGGAACTTCTTCAGGCCCGAGCGAAACGAGACCTTCGATATTCTGCCGGCCAGCCAGCGGGTGTCGGAGACCATGTGGTATGTCGGAACCGCCGACGCGGTCTACCAGAACATCGACATCATCGAAGGCAGCCGGCCGGAATACATCGTTGTGCTGGCCGGCGACCACATCTACAAAATGGACTACGAGGTGATGCTTCGTCAGCACGTAGACAGCGGTGCCGACGTCACGGTCGGATGCTTTGCCGTGCCCCGGATGCAGGCCAGTGCGTTCGGCGTCATGGCGGTGGATGAGTCCGGCCGCATCACGTCGTTCCTGGAAAAGCCGGCCGACCCGCCGGCCATGCCGAACGATCCGGACAAGGCCCTGGCCAGCATGGGCATCTATGTGTTCGAGACGCGCTTTCTGCTGGACGAGTTGCGCCGGGATGCCGCGGATCCGGACTCCGACCACGATTTCGGCAAGGACATCATTCCGCATCTGGTCCGGAAGGGTTCGGCGGTGGCCCATGATTTCAAGGATTCCGCGGTCGGCACGACGCCGGGCGGGGAAGCCTACTGGCGGGATGTCGGCACGGTCGACGCCTATTGGGAGGCGAATATCGATCTGACGGCGCCTGAGCCGTCGCTCGATCTCTACGATCAGGACTGGCCGATCTGGAGTTATGCGGAAATAACGCCGCCGGCGAAATTCGTCCATGACGATGACGGACGCCGCGGGACCGCGCTCGATTCGCTGGTGTCCGGTGGCTGCATCGTCTCTGGCGCGCGGCTGCGGCGGTCGCTCATGTTCACGGGCGTGCATGTGCACTCGTATGGGGAGATCGACAACGCCGTCATTCTGCCCTATGTCAATGTCGGGCGGTCAGCCCGGCTGTCAAAGGTGGTGATCGACCGCGGCGTGACGATCCCGGAGGGGCTGGTGGTCGGCGAGGACGCTGACGACGACGCCCGGCGCTTCCGGCGGACGGAATCCGGGGTAACCCTGATCACCCAGCCGATGATCGACAAACTGTCAGGATAAGGCGATTGAAGGTTCTTTCCGTCGTTTCGGAGATCTACCCGCTGGTCAAGACGGGTGGATTGGCCGATGTCGCGGGTGCGCTGCCGGCCGCCCTCGCGCACCATGGGGTCGAAACGCGCACGCTGGTGCCGGGTTATCCGGCAGTGTTGTCGAAACTGGACGCGGCCGAAACGGTCCACAGCTTCGACCACCTGTTCGGCGAACCGGCCCGGCTGCTGAGCGCGACCGTGGCGGGTCTCGACCTTTTCATCCTGGACGCGCCGCATCTTTTTGTGCGTCCCGGCGGTCCCTATACGGATTCCAACCGTCAGGACTGGGACGACAACGACCGCCGGTTCGCGGCACTGGGGCTTGCCGGGGCCGATATCGGACGCGGCCTCTTGGCGGATTTTGTGCCCGATATCGTCCATGCCCATGACTGGCAGGCAGGTTTGGCGCCGGCTTTCATAGCACTGGCCGGCGGCGGCCCGAAGACGGTGATGACGATCCACAATCTGGCGTTTCAGGGCACCTTTCCACCCGATCGTTTCGCCGGCCTCGGCCTGCCGGGCGAGGCGTTTGCGACCGATGGTGTGGAATTCTACGGCAATGTCAGCTTCCTGAAGGCCGGCTTGTATTACGCCGACCGGATCACGACGGTGTCGCCGACTTATGCCATGGAAATTCAGACCGATGGCGACGGCATGGGGCTGGGCGGTCTTTTGCGGTCGCGCACAGCCGACGTGTCGGGAATTCTCAACGGCATCGATGACGGCCTCTGGAACCCGGCGACGGACCCACTCATCGCGTCGACCTATGACGTCGACAACCTCGACCGGCGCGCGGCGAACAAGGCGGCACTGCAGGCCCGGTTCGGGCTGGAGCCGGATCCGGATATGCCGTTGTTCGGCGTTGTTTCCCGCTTCTCATGGCAGAAGGGGCTCGACCTGCTGACCGATGCGCTGCCGAGACTCGTGGATGCCGGGGGCCAGGCCGTCATTCTCGGGGCCGGCGACCACGGCATGGAAGCAGCGTTCGCGCATGCCGCCGTCAGCCATACCGGCCGAGTGGCTGTGCATTTCGCCTATGACGAGGGGCTGGCCCATCTCATCCAGGCCGGCAGCGATGCCATTCTGGTGCCGTCCCGGTTCGAGCCCTGCGGTCTGACACAGCTTTGCGCGCTGCGCTATGGGGCGATCCCGGTCGTCGCCCGCGTCGGCGGATTGGCCGATACCGTGATCGATGCCAACGCGGTCGCCCGCGCGGCGGGTGTGGCGACCGGCATTCAGTTCGCCCCGGTCACGCAGGACGCCCTGGACGCTGCGCTGTTCCGGACGCTGGACCTGTGGCGTGACCGCCCGGCGTGGCGGCGGATGCAGGAAAACGGCATGCGCACTGATGTCGGTTGGGATCACTCGGCAGCCGAGTATGTCGCGCTGTTCCGAAGCCTTGCCGTACAGAAGGAGGGGAGCAGTGGTTGAGCACGGGGTGGGACCCGGGGCGAAACCGGGGGCAGATCCGGCGAGCGAGGGAATTCCGGCGGCGCCGACCCGGCAGCAGACGCTGCGGCTGGCCATGGCGCAGATGTGCTCCGGCAAGAGCCACGCGCCCAACGTCGCGGCGGTGACGGAACTGGCCGGGGAAGCGGCCGCCAAGGGGGCAGAGCTGCTGGCGTTGCCCGAGGTCGGTGGTCTGGTGAACAAGGATCACGCCTCGGCCCGCGAGATGGTCACGGTCGAGGAGGCCGATCCCTATGTTGCGGCGTGTCGCGCACTGGCCGCGCGCCATGGTTTGTGGATCAATACCGGCTCGACGCCGGTCGTGGAGGGCGCCGATCCGCGTTTCATCAATCGCGGCCACCTGATCGACCCGACCGGCGCCATCGTGGCGCGCTATGACAAGATCCACCTGTTCGATGTCGATCTGCCGGGCGAGAAACCGCGGCGCGAATCCGATCGATTCAGGGCCGGTGACGAGGCCGTGATGGCCGCAACGCCGTGGGGCGCCGTCGCCCTGTCGATCTGCTATGATCTGCGCTTCCCTCATCTCTATCGCGCCTATGCCAAGGCGGGGGCATCGATCCTGTTCATCCCGTCGGCCTTTACGGTGCCTACGGGCGAGGCGCATTGGGAGCCGCTGCTCCGCGCGCGGGCGATCGAGAACGGCTGCTTCGTCGTCGCCCCGGCCCAGGGCGGCGCCCATGACGACGGCCGCCATACATGGGGGCATTCCATGGTCGTCGATCCGTGGGGCCGCGTTCTGGTCGACATGGAAACCTCGCCCGGCCTCAGTGTCGTCGATCTGGACCTGTCGGCGGTGGCGGCGGCGCGGCGCAGCATACCCTCGCTGGTCAACGAACGGCCGTTCCGCTTCGTTACGGCCTGACAGCCGAATTCAATTGAGTTCCGGTCGGGCTGCCGCGAAAGTGGATCCCAATGTGGGTTTCGGGTGTGGTTTTCCAGGTGTGGCGTTCGGGGCGGCAGAAGCGACATGTTGGCGATCGGCGACAGCAATCCGGTCAAGCATATCAGGCTGGCCTATGTGAACTATGCGGTCATCTTGATCTGCGTCGTCACCTTTTTCGCCAACCCGCGGCTAGAGTTCTATGCCCTTTTCCCCGGCGCCGTGACCCGCACCGGGTGGATGGCCGATTTCACGGCGGCCGAGGCGGCGATGCAACTCGTCACCTACGCATTCCTGCATAGCGACTTCTGGCATCTGGCGTTGAACATGGTCGTGCTTTGGGTTTTCGGCAACAATGTCGAGGATGCCATGGGCCATTGGCGTTATGCCATCTTCTTCGTCCTCTGCGCGATGGCGGGCGGGCTGGCGGAGGCCTGGTTGACGGCCATGCCCAGCGTCCCGGTGGTCGGTGCCAGCGGCGCGATCGCCGGTGTCATGGGGGCCTATCTGCTGTTGCATCCGCGTGCACGGATACTGGTCCTGGTCGCGTTCCGGCTGCCGGTGATCGTCCCGGCCAGTGCATTCGTCGGGCTCAGCGTCGGCATCGACGTGATGATGGCGCTATTCCCCAACGATGATGGCGCGCTGGTGGCGTGGTGGGCGCATATTGGCGGCTTTGCGGCCGGCGTCGCTCTGATCGGCCTGTTCAAGTATCGCGACGTTCCCCTGTTCCAGTCCGCCGACGCCTATCCGGAAATTGCTTTTGCCCGCACCAACCGCTTCCTGATCGACCTGACGCCAAAGCCGCGGCCGGACGGCACCGCCAGTCTGTCGAGCCGAATAATCGCGGGCATCAAGGTCGTCACCTTCTTTGTCATTATCATTATTTTGACCGAACTTCTGCTCGGCGGTTGACGCTATGGACAGGTCCCGGGACACGATTTTTCTGTAAGACGGTTCGCGCGCATCCGACTAATTGTTTGGGGCCCCAAAAGCCGGGCGCCGAACGGTGAGAGGAGCCCATCCGATGCGGGAGCCAGCCCATCAGAACGGGAGAGATCAGGAGGCGGAGCGTGAAACCCTCTACCGCGAGGCGAGCGCGGGCCATGGCGCGGCGATCGCGCGGCTTGCCGCCGGATACGAGGCCGATCCGGAGAGCCGTCGCGACCTGATCCAGGACATTCATGTTGCCTTGTGGCGCAGTTTTGCCGGATTCGATGGGCGGTGCGCCCTTGGGACCTGGGTTTATCGGGTCGCCCACAACGTGGCGGCGTCGCATGTCCGGCGGCACAGCCGAGGGCGGAAAGTCGCCACTACCCTGGACCTCGACGCCGTCGATGACCGACCCGGTCCGGAACGCCGGGTCGGCGCACGCCTCGATCTTGACCGCCTATTGGGCTTGATCCGCCGCCTGCGACCGCCGGATCGGCAGATTATGCTGCTGTACCTGGAAGATATGGACGCGGCGGCGATTGGTGACATCGTCGGCTTGTCGGCGGGTGCGGTGTCAACGCGCCTGCACCGGATCCGCAAAACCCTGACCCGCCGCATGGCCGATGCCGCCAATGACGGAGGCGATGATGACGGACAATGAACAATCTGGACGTGTCGATCAAACCTGGGCGACGGTCAAATCCGCATGGCGCGACCAGCCGGTCGACCGGAGCCCCGCCGAGCCATCGGCGATGACGCACAAGGCCGACGGCTTCACGCGCGCGATCCGACGCCGAAATGCAATCGAATACGCCGCCTTTGGTCTGGTCGGGCTGTTTTTCGCGGCCGAGGCCCTGGGGGTCTTTGGCCGTGCGGCGGTGCCGATGGCGGATCTTGTTATCCGTACCGGCGCGCTTTTGGTCGTCATCGGTGCGGCCGCCGCCGCATGGCAGCTTCATCGCCGCGCTTCGGCGCCACCGCCCGGCACCGACCCCGGACAGGCACTCGACGTCGCCGCCGATGTGGTCAGTTTCCACCGCCGCGCTTTGGCGCGTCAGCGCGATGCGCTCAATTCCGTCGGTCGCTGGTATCTCGGCCCGTTCCTGCCGGGTTTTGCTTTGATGGCGTTCGGCGGCTTTCTCGATCCCGGTCGCGACCCGCTGGTCCTGGCGCTCGCCATTGGCTTCGTCGCCATCGTCTTCTCGACGATCCTGGTCCTGAACCGTCGGGCGGCAGCGGCCGTCCAGCGCGAAATCGACGCATTGGACCGGGCGGCGTAACGGGATCGGATACCGCTCGCGATCACGGCCTTGAATGACGATGCGGCCCGCCTTCAAGCCTGTCGACGTCGGAATCAACGTCCAGACCGGCTTCGGCCATCATCATGATCGAAAGAATGTGCCCGATGTCGAGCCGGCGTCCTCAAGGGCAACTATTCAGCCGACGGTTTGTTTGAGCGCGGCTTGGCGGTCGTCGAACTGCTTTTCCAGGTCGGGCACGTCGACCACAGCACAGACACCGTCGGCGGTGCTTTCGATACAGAGCCGGCAGGACAGAATATCACAGAGTTTCCGAACCATCATCAGACCGACGCCAAGCCGCTGCACCTGGGCGATCCGCGGGTTCTCGCCCTTGAGAGCGAGGTGGGTCAAATCCCGATCCTGGATGTATTTCAGAACATTGGAGGGCAAGCCCGGGCCGAAATCGCGGATGCTGATCCTGACGACCGCCCCCTCCTCGTCAGCCATGTCGAGCGCAATCTGCGGCGGTCGATCACCCGTATTGTGCTGAACGGCGTTGCGGGCCAGGTTGCGAACGATCTTGGCGATTGCCGAACGGTCGGTGACGATGGCCGGAAGCGGTGTCGACGGACGCAACAGCCGAATTTCCGCATTCTCGAACTCATCCTCGACGTCGCGGATGGCGGTCGATACGGCCTCGGTCACGTCGATACGCTCGATCCGGGGCTCGTACCGGCCGGAGTGGACCCTGGCGGCTTCGAGGATGCGGTTGAGTTTGTCCAGAAGCACCTCTCCGCTCTCGCGGATCGTTGATACATAGTCGGCATGATCGGGATGGAGTTTGCCCGATTGCCGGAGCTCGTCCGCGAAACCGATCACCGTCGAAATCGGCGTGCGGAAAATCTGGCTGAACGATTCGATCAATCGAACCTGGGCAATCCGGCTTTCCTCGGCATCCATCAGCGCGGCTTTCAGGTGCTGGTTCGAGGCAACCAGTTCCTGCTCCATCGCACTGGCCTGGCTCATATCGCGCAGAATGCCCATGATGTTGTTCATGCCCGGGCCATACGCCTTGACCCTGATCACCACGGGGATTTCGCCGCCTTCCTTGTGCAGGGCGCGAATCGACCGCCAGTTTTCCATCGCCTTGACATCGACGACGCCGGTCCGAAACGCAGCGATCTTCTCATCATGAGAAGCGCGCACCCGATCGGGAAGCAGGTGATTGAGGGGCTTTCCGGTTAGCTCGGCCTGATCATAGCCGAGTATTTCACACAAGGCGGCGTTGACATAGGTCAGCCGATTATCGACACCAATGATGAATAGACCGTCGCTCAGGCATTCCGCGAAACACTCAAGCAGATCGCTGCTCTGCGGCATAAAAGAATTCATGAATCAACGCCCTTCATTCCAGGGAAGTACGCCCGATCGAGAGCGGCGTGACCTTCGCCGCCTCCAAGCCCGATACGGCAAGAAGTCAGCCCCTACGTTCCGCGCCCACACCCCTCCATAATAGAGAAAATTGGCCAGACTCCACAGCTTTTTTTAGAAAAACACGCCAAATTCTACTAGAAGCCGTTTCGCTTGAGATCGATTTATTTCTGCCTGCGATAGAAGGCAACCCCGGGCCCATCACTACTCACCACCGCCCCTTGATGCCGGTCTCGACATCGGCGCGGGTCTGGGCCATGTTCTGCTATCCTCCGGCCCAACCCGCTATTCCGGTGACATCATGCCGACCGATACGACATCCGCGACCGTTGCCAACGGTCAATCCGTCCCGGAAACCGCCCTGCCGGCGCAAAGCGGGCGAACCTATTATCTGGTCGACGGGTCGGGGTACATCTTCCGGGCGTTTCATACGATCCCGATGCGGGTGCGAAAGGCCGACGGCGTGCCGACCAATGCGGTCTACGGCTTTTGCTCGATGGTGATGAAGCTGCTGGCCGATATCGATGCCGAGTATATCGGAGTCATTTTCGATGCCAGTCGTCACAATTTCCGCAACGACATCTATGACGCCTACAAGGCCAACCGTGACGAGCCGCCGGAAGAACTTCGCCCCCAATTCGGCCTGATCCGCGAGGCGACGGCGGCGTTCGGTCTGGCATCGATCGAGCGTGACGGTTTCGAGGCCGACGACATCATCGCCACCTTCGCCCGTCAAGCGCGCGAGCGCGGCGACAAGGTGATCATCGTGTCGTCGGACAAGGACCTGATGCAGCTGGTCGGCGACGGCGTCACCATGATGGATCCGATGAAGAACGTCGTCATCGACGTCGAACAGGTGCGCGAGAAGTTCGGCGTCGAGCCGAAATGCGTGGTCGACGTGCAGGCGCTGGCCGGCGACAGCGTCGACAACATTCCCGGTGTTCCCGGCATCGGCATCAAGACGGCGGCGCAGTTGATCGCCGAATTCGGCGATCTCGACACGCTTCTGGACAATGCCGGGCGCATCAAGCAGCCCAAACGGCGCCAGAACCTCATCGACCATGCCGAGTCCGCCCGCATATCGCGCCAACTGGTCCGTCTGGACGACACGGTGGAAATGCCGGAAACGCTCGACGACATGAAGGTGCCGGAGCCGGACGCCGTGAAGCTGATCGCGTTCCTGGACCATATGGAATTCCCGTCGCTGGTCTCGCGGACCAAGTCGCGGCTTGCGACAGACCATCCGGCCCTGCGCGTCGAGGAGCCGGTGAACGACACGCCGTCCGAGGCGGTTTACACACTGGTGCAGGACCGAGAAACGCTCGATGCATGGATCGCCGAAGCGGGGTATGCCGGCGTCATTGGTGTCGATACCGAGACCAACTCGCTCAATGCCGCCCGCGCGGATCTGGTGGGAATCTCCATGGCGGTGCGTCCGGGCCGGGCCTGTTATATCCCCGTCGGCCATACCGACGGCACCGAGGGGACGCTCGATTTCGGCGATCGCGAGGGCGATGGCGAGCGAATTCGCCAGTTGCCGCTGGACGAGGTGATCGGCGCCCTGAAGCCGTTGTTCGAAGACGACAGCGTCATGAAGGTCGGCCACAACCTGAAATACGATTATCAGATTTTGCGCCGCCACGGCATCCGCCTTGCCCCGACCGACGACACGCTGCTGATGTCCTATGTCCTCGACGGCGGCACCTATGGCCATGGCCTGGACGAGCTGGCCAAACGGCTGCTCGACCATACCTGCATCAGCTATGTCGAACTGTGCGGAAAGGGAAAGACGGCCATCACGTTCGACAAGGTGCCGCTGGACAAGGCGCTGGATTACGCGGCCGAGGATGCGGACATCACGCTGCGCCTGCACAAGCTGTTCAAATCCCGCCTCGTGGGTGAGCGTATGGCCACGATCTATGAGACGATCGAGCGGCCGCTCGTCCAGGTCGTCGGGGAAATGGAGTCCACCGGCATCCGCGTCGACCGCACTGTGCTGGAAACCATGTCGCGGGATTTCGGCGAAAGGCTGGCGACCCTGGAGACCGAGATCCACCGGCTGGCCGGGCATCCATTCAATGTCGGCAGCCCGAAACAGGTGGGCGAAGTTCTGTTTGACGAGATGGGGATTCAGGGCGGCAAGAAAGGCAAGACCGGTGCGTATTCCACCGGCGCCGACGTGCTGGAAATGCTGGCGGCCCAAGGCCACGACATCGCCGCCCGGCTGCTGGATTGGCGACAGTTGTCGAAGCTGAAATCGACCTATACCGATGCGCTGGTGCATGACATCGTCGAGCCGGCCGGCCGTGTCCATACCTCGTTCAGTCTTGCCGCGACGAACACCGGGCGCCTGTCGTCCAACGATCCGAATCTGCAGAACATCCCGATCCGGACCGAGGCCGGCCGCAAGATCCGCACAGCCTTTGTCACCGAGCCGGGCTGGAAGCTGATCTCGGTCGACTATTCCCAGATCGAACTGCGTCTGGTCGCCGATATCGCCGACATCCAGGCGCTGAAGGACGCGTTCCGGCAGGGCATCGACATTCACGCCATGACAGCCAGCCAGGTCTTCGGCGTGCCGCTGGACCAGATGACGCCGGAGACGCGGCGCAAGGCCAAGGCGATCAATTTCGGCATCATCTATGGCATTTCCGGGTTCGGTCTGGCCGCTCAGCTCGGCATTTCCCAGGGCGAGGCGAACCAGTTCATCCGCACCTATCTGGAGCGGTTCGGCGAGTTGAAGGCGTGGATGGACGAAACCAGGAAATTCGCTCGCGAGCACGGCTATGTCTCGACGTTGTTCGGGCGGCGCTGCCATATGCCGGGCATCAAGGACCCCAATCCGGCACGGCGGAATTTCGCCGAACGCCAGGCGATCAACGCCCCGATCCAGGGCACCGCGGCCGATATCATCAAGAAGGCCATGGGCCCCCTGCCGGCCGCCCTGGCGGCGGCGGGTCTGGATGCGCGAATGCTGCTTCAGGTGCATGACGAACTGCTGCTGGAGGCGCCCGCCGATCAGTGCGACCGGACGGTCGAGATCGCGCGCGACATCATGATGAATGCCGCCACGCTGTCGGTGCCGCTGGAGGTTGAAGCCGGCATCGGCGACAATTGGGCCGAGGCGCATTGATCGGCGGTTGTTCAGTGTCCGGGAGAGCCGTGACGGGAGGGTGAACGCTTGATCACGGATATCGAGGATTTCTTTTCAAAGGGTTGCGGACGCTGCGACCGCTTTGCCACACCGGATTGCTCGACACGGAAATGGGCGACGGGTCTCGCCGACCTGCGCCGCATATGCTGCGATCTGGATCTCGGCGAAACCGTGAAATGGGGCCACCCCTGCTATAGGCACGCGGATCGCCAAAAATCGCGACCGTATTCTGGCAGGCAAAGGTGCGATGGAAAGATAGGCCGGGATGATGTAGGTCGGCTTGCCCGACAGAGCCGGGTCGATGCCGGGGTTTGATCAGGGGCCCGAAGTCCCTATGCCCTGCCGTGCAGCGGCAGGGTCAGCGTCACGGTCGTGCCGGTACCGGGAGTGCTGTCAACCGACAGCTCGCCGCCGGCATAGCGCGCAAAGCCGTCGGCCAGACTGAGGCCGAGGCCGACGCCCTGGCCGATGGCGCGTGTGGTAAAGAACGGCTCTTTGGCGCGCCGGCGGGTGTCCCCGTCCATGCCGGTGCCGTTGTCGGCTATCGTGATGACGATCATGGGGCCGTCGCGGCCATCGGTGCGCGCTGAAGAAAGCTGCAGCGTGCCGCGTTCGCCGACGGCAGTACGGGCGTTGGCGGTCAGCTCCTCCAGTGTCTCGTCGAACAGTGTTGCGTCGACCTCGACCGTCGCTGCAGCGCCTGCGCCGGGATCGACGGTCACCCGCACGCCGGCCGGCAGGGACGTGTCGAGTGCTGCGCCGATACGCGCGACGGCGGCATCGACGGGCACCGAGCGTATGTCTGACGTTTGCTGCCCGGAATAGACCATCAACCGGCGGGTAATTGCTGCTGCCCGCTGGTTCGCCAGCCGGGTCATGTCGGCGTTGAGCCGGGCCGGATGATCGTCGGGAAGCTCGGCGGCGATCTGGTCGACATTGCCCTGTATCACCATCAGGATGTTGTTCAGGTTGTGCGCGAGGCCGGCGGTCAGGCTGTCGACGGCGTTCCGGCGTTCGGTTTCAGCGGCCAGCGTCTCAGCCCTGATCTGCGCCGAGGCGTCCTCCGCGATGCCAACGAACCCGGCTGGCGCGCCGACGTCGTCATGAAAAGGCACCAGTTTGACCCGCAGATCGACGGCAAGGCCGGTCGGCGACACATGGCGATACCTTACGTCGAGCGCTGCGCCGACGGCAT